>DASVUU010000047.1:0-3570 GCA_036386935.1 Cytophagaceae bacterium
GCTGTTGTCCTTAATAGCTTACTTTGTTTTCTAAAGCTACTCAGTAGGCTTCCAGAAGGCAATGTTTGGAATGTCATTTAGGTCCTTTTTTGAAAAATTGAATTTATGGCTGCCGGTGGAAAAAATTTCGTCTTTAAAAATCAAATTGAGGTCATCTGCCTCTAGCAACCCAGATTGCTTATCATTGTCTGCAAAAAGAAGGTATACACTCTTGCCACCACCTAAATTTTGAGTGGGATGAAGCATACTCAGCACAGGTAAGAACTCGATTGAATCCGCCTCTACCGTTACAAAGGATTCCATATCGAAGGCAAGTGCCTCCAGTTTATTTTTATACTCAGTATAGCCTGCTGAACTTTCCTTCAAAGGGTCTAACCTGTCATCCTTAAGTCTTATATTGATAATAAAGGCTCGTGCATTGTTGTAGACGGCATATAGGCTGTCTTTTTCTTTTGTGGAGTATGCTTTTCCTTTTAGTTCTTTGTAGGTAAGATACTCTGCAGGCAGGTATTTAACGGTAACAGTATATAGATCGGTCTCTGATTTCTTTGATAATGAACTTACATATTCATGCAATTCCCTCTCGTTATCAAATGATGTTTTTTTGCATGAGAAAAGTGCCGAAAGGCCTATAAATACAAACACTGAAGCAGTTTTTAAGGTGAATGTATTACACTTTAATCTCATTAGACTTTACATTAATTAATAATTGACCGTTAAAAACCAAGGGCAATTTAGATTTAAATGTAATTCCATATTTATTCTAAAAAAAATATATTTTTCCACAAATTGCAGATTATTAATTTATTATGGTTTTAACTGAGAATTATACAATTATACTTAATTAAACTACATCTTGTAATTCAAACCTTCCGGTTATCTATAAAACTGACGTTCTTATCTAATTGTCACGAACAAATAGCAATAACCGACTTTGCCTGTTTAATACCTTTAATCAAAACTCATATCATTTTGTAAGATTATTTTAAGGCAAATGGTGGATGACCGTTTTTATCAATTAGATCTAACAGGTTCAAATATTTCTGGAACAAAAATTTCTTCAAATTTTAGTGGACTAGCACCGTGTACACCTAAAAGAAGGTATAGAATTAAATTTGAAAACTCAATAAAAATAATTTAATCTAGATCAAAAGTGAATTTTTGTGTAGGAAGATGACTTGAACGATACACCCAAATGCTTGAATTATTGGGTATCGGAAAATTAGCGAAGTGGCTTAGAAGCTTTGAACAATCTACATTTTTTTACACTGGCAGATTTGAATGGCGGATGCATATTTCAAGGTTTTCGATACTATTTCCAATCTTAAATATGGTGCAGGTAAACTGTATAATTAGATAAATATTCTTCGAAATTTATAATATTTCAATTTCATTTCTTCCGGTGGTGCAACTGGAAAGATAGAAGGTTTAACATACTAGGTAACGTTAACCATGTTTAAGGAAGACACTGCTAAATTAGCTATTTCCAGAAGGCTTTTGGGCAAAAGAAGTTTTCCTCGTATATTCAGATAGTTAAATTCAAATTTTGTAAGATTTCAACTAGTGACCTTCTGTTTCACTCTAAACTTTCATCTGTCAGCAATCTTCCTTTGGTCTTCTTAATCTCTATCAAGAACAAATAATATATTTTTCAATTCTTTTAATTGTCAATAGCGAGTTCTCTGAAAGTTTTGTTGTCACGCAGAGTTTGAGTTCTCAATAAGTAATAAATATTTCCCTGCCCTACAACTTGGATTTAATAGGGACGAAGACATAGATATTTTATTTTATCCTTTCAATACTTCCTATAAGTAGATGGAAAAAAATCAAGCTTTATTGCCTTTTAACCACGCAAGCAATAAAAAAACCAGACAATTAGCTTCAAGCATAACTGGCTGGTTTTCAAGTGAACCCGATTGGATTCGAACCAAAGTACAACAGTGCACTTTAATGAACCGCTATAGGCTAAACGACAGCATTTTAGTACTTCTATAGGTTTAATAATACCTCAATAAACTTTACCTATTGCTTTACTTATCGTATATTTGAATAGTTAATCAATCAATGATATGGCAACGGTTAAAGCAATCATCAGGAAGAAATCAGGTAAGGCAATTGTAAATGACAAAGGTCAAACTTTGGTGTATATTCAGTATGGCCACGACAGTAAAGTAACCCTATTTTCTACAGGGATTAAAATACTCCCTAAACAATGGAGTGAATCAAAAATGAAAATAGACTCCACAAAAGATCTATTAAAGAATAAGGGCAACGAGGAACTGATTAAGCTTAAAGAAAAAGAAGACAACTACTCCAATGCTAATATTGAGGCTTTCAAATCAAAGATAACGTCTATCGTTAGAAAATTACAACATAAAGACGCCCCTCCTACCGTTGCACTGGTTAAAGAAGCTTTTGAGATCGAATACAACCCGAAGACCGAAAAACTTGAATCCCTTTTCGATCTAATAGATGCTTTCATTGAGGAAAGAAAGGCTACTATGTCACATGGGACAATTAAACAATACGGTTCCATCAAATCGAACCTATTGGCCTACCAAGAAAAGAAGAAGGAGAAAATCACACTTGAAAAGATCAACCTAAGCTTTTACGACAAGTTCGTACAATATCTTTTAGAAGAACATCAATTACCAGATGGTTCAACGGGTATGAGCAATAACACCGTAGGGAATCAGGTAAAGAACTTAAAGGCTATTCTCAAATACTTGAAAAAACGCGGTCACTCAGTGTATGAAAACCTTGAAGACTTCAAAGTCCTGAAAGAAAAAGGTCAAATAATCTATCATTCTCAGGAAGAACTTGAGGTATTACATCATTTAGAGATACCGTCTGATTCAATACTTAAAGAGAAATATGCGGAGCTATGGAAAGATATGTATAAAAGACCTTTCCCAGGGAAGGCCTCCCTTGAGATGGCAAAAGATATTCATATTCTCGAATGCCAAACATCGTTGAGGGTATCGGATAGAAAGAGATTAGGCAAAGAGCATATCTATAACAACGTTATAAAGATGCCAGCTCACAAGAATAAGAACCGTGTAACCATTCCTTTAACACCAAAGGCTATGGCAATCCTTCAAAAGTACGACTATGAAATTCCAGATATTACAGAGCAAAGAATGAACGAATATGTCAAGGCTATTTGCCTCATAGCTGGATTTGATTATCTAATTGAAACCACGGAATACAAAGGAGGCAGAAAGATTTATACGAAAATCCCAAAGTGGCAAACCATCACAAATCACATTGCAGTAAAGACGTTTATCTCTCATTGCGGGGAAAAGAATATATCTGCTAAGGTGGTATCAGAGATTACGGGTAAGAGTGTAAAGATTATCCATGAACATTACTACGGCACAAATGAAAAGGTAATTGAAATGGAAATGCAAAGAGCCTTTGGAACACCGGAACCACTTTTGAAAATATCATAATTATGGCACAAAAAAGATTCACAAACGATGAACTAAGAGACCATTTCAACAGGTGGCTGGAAATAAGGAATAGGCTCCATTTTAACTATGTGGAAAATGTTCTTAAAGCTAACCCTGG
>DASVUU010000048.1:0-4652 GCA_036386935.1 Cytophagaceae bacterium
TGGGGGTTAAAGTAGAACTTGACCTTCGGAAAGCGCTGCAATGGTGTGATGTTGCCAACGTGTTGCGGATTCAATTAGAAAGACAGACTATCAAATATTTTCCCTCTCTGCGCGAGTATTCTCTGTATTATGGAATTAATAAGGAGATTCTTGGTTCATTGGATAAGGAAATTATGATCATGCATCCTGGCCCTATTAATAGAGGCGTAGAACTGACTGGAGATGTAGCGGACTCTGGCCATTCGGTGATACTGAATCAGGTTGAGAACGGTGTGGCCGTTAGGATGGCTGTTTTGTATTTGTTGGCGGGAGCGGCTGCTTAAAAAGAAATCATTAAAGAACTTAAATAAAAATATATGGCCTATTACAACTCAATTATAGAGGCAATCGGAAAAACTCCTTTGATCAAACTTAACAAGCTTGCGAAAGGTATAAAAGGCACTATTTTGGTTAAGGTGGAATACTTCAACCCGGGTAATTCTGTGAAGGATAGAATGGCTTTGAAAATGGTAGAGGATGCCGAAAAAGCAGGCCTTTTGAAACCAGGTGGAACTATTATTGAGGGAACCTCCGGTAACACTGGGATGGGGCTTGCCTTAGCAGGTATTTCTAAAGGATATAAGTGTGTTTTCACTACTACAGATAAACAATCTAAAGAAAAGGTAGATGTGTTGAGAGCCGTAGGTGCAGAGGTAATTATATGTCCTACGAATGTTGCCCCAAGCGATCCAAGGTCATACTACTCTGTTGCAGCCAGATTGAACAAGGAAACTCCAAATTCTTTTTACCCAAATCAATACGATAATCTATCCAATACTGCTGCTCACTATGAGACTACGGGCCCGGAGATTTGGGAGCAGACCGACGGAAAGATCACTCATTATGTATCAGGGGTAGGGACAGGAGGAACAATATGTGGTGTGGCAAAATACCTTAAAGAACAAAATAAGAATGTGTATTCATTGGGTATCGATACCTATGGTTCAGTCTTTAAAAAATATAAAGAGACCGGTATTTTTGATGAGAATGAAGTTTTTCCCTATCGTACAGAAGGTATTGGAGAAGATATTTTGCCTAAAAATGTAGACTTTAGTCTTATAGATGAGTTTATAAAGGTAACAGACAAAGACAGCGCCATTATGACGCGTAGGTTGGCAAGAGAGGAGGGGCTATTCGTGGGGTGGTCTAGTGGATCTGCTGTCTACGGGGCACTGGAATACGCAAAAGAACATCTAAAAGAGACAGATGTAATGGTGATAATACTTCCAGACCATGGAACGAGATATTTGGCCAAAATATACAACGACAGTTGGATGAAAGACCATGGATATTTGGAGTCCAGAGAATTTGCCACGGCTAAAGATATCATCAAGAACCAACAGAATAATGTAGAGTTAATCACCATCACCCAAACGGAAACGGTTGGCGAAGCCATCACCAAGCTGAGTAAGTCTGGGATATCACAGGTGCCGGTGACGGATGATACAAACAATATCATTGGAAGCATTACCGATTCTAAACTATTGAAGCAATTTATTGAAGATCCATCCCTCAAAAACAAGCCAGTAAGTGACGTGATGGATCAACCTTTCACTTTTGTAGGTTTGGACAATACGGTAGATGTGCTGTCCTCATTGATTAATAAAGAAAACTCTGCTTTGCTTGTGAGAGATGATAAAAATGAAATTCATATCATTACTCAGTCAGATTTGCTAATGGCTATTAGCAAGTAATATAGGAACTCAATAAGAGAGCGAGAAGCAGAGCGAGAGCGAGAAAGACAAGAAAGCGGAGCAACGGAGAGCGAGAAAGCTAGGCAAGGAGCGTGAGAAACAGAGCGAGAGCGAGTAAGACGAGAAAGCGGAGCAAAGGAGAGCGAGAAAGACAAGAAAGCTAGGCAAGGAGCGTGAGAAACAGTGCGAGAGCGAGAAAGAAAAGGAAGCGCGAAGAAACAAAGGAGAGCGAGAACAGAGCGGGAGCGATAATTTCTCGCTTTTCCACTAGGATTACCTTCTCTGGACCACACTTTTGTTGAAGGTAAATTTTAATGCAGGAGGGATAGAAATGAAGACCCCACAGTTTCCGCTTTTCGCGGAACGAGGAGTCGCAATGTATAGCCCGGCCCGACTTTTCGTCGGGGCCTGCCCAAAACATTCTTATACAAAAATTGAATTGTTGATAATGATCATTAGATTTGAATAGTAACCAGTTTAAATTTGATCACCAAATCTAAAGTCTTTTGAGAAAGCTAGTAATTGCTATAGACGGGTATTCGGCATGCGGTAAAAGCACTACGGCAAAGGTCGCTGCAGCGAAACTAGGATACTCTTATATAGATACTGGAGCGATGTATAGGGCAATCACCTTATACTTTCATGATCACTTTGTAAACCTAACAAACCCTAAGGCAATACATAAGGCTTTAGAAGACATTCATATCAATTTCATTTTCAACCCTAAATTGAATAGGAGCGAAACCTACCTCAATGGATTAAACGTAGAGGAGGAGATTCGTAAAATGTATATTTCTGACCGAGTCAGTGAAGTCAGCGCCATTACTGATGTGAGGCGCTGTATGGTAGCTTTGCAAAAAAAAATGGGGAAGAAAAGGGGGGTGGTTATGGACGGAAGAGATATCGGTACTGCCGTGTTTCCTGATGCAGAACTTAAGATATTTATGCAAGCGGATGTCAACGTGAGGGCGATAAGGAGACAGGAGGAGTTGTTGGCAAATAAGCAGGTAGTAGACATCGACGACATTATTAGAAATCTAGAGAAAAGAGATTTGCTTGATACGACTAGGGAGGAGGGCCCATTGAGGAAGGCGGGTGACGCCTATGTGCTTGATACCACCTATATGACCGTGGAAGAGCAGGTAGAATATGTGATGAATCTTGCCACGGCTAAAATTGTTGAGCATATGCAGGACAGTAGGCCTGTCCATAAGCAATAGGGGCAACTTAGACTTAATAGAATGAATGTAGTAATAGATAAGAACTCTGGTTATTGTTTTGGGGTGGAATTTGCCATACAAATGGCGGAGGAGGAACTAGACAGTGGCGGATCTCTTTATTGTTTGGGGGATATTGTCCATAATAGTATGGAAGTTGAGCGGTTGGCCAAAAAAGGCTTACACATAATAGATAAGGAACAGTTGAAAGAATTGCATGACTGTAAAGTCTTGATTCGAGCGCACGGCGAGCCACCGGAAACTTATGAACTTGCTTTAAATAATAACATTGAATTAATAGATGCGTCTTGCCCTGTAGTATTGAAACTTCAAAATAGAGTAAAGCACTCTTACGATGCGATCCAGTCTAGTGGTGGGCAGGTAGTGATCTATGGACAGAAAGGCCACGCCGAAGTGGTAGGTCTTGCAGGTCAGACCCAAGACAACGCAATAGTGATAACTGGAGAGGAAGATCTAAATCTATTGGATTACAAAAAACCTCTTACACTTTATAGTCAGACCACTAAAAGTACTGAGGGATTTTATACAATGAAGTCTAAAATTGAATCTCGAATTACTGAAAACGGGGGAGACCTATCTAATTTTGACTATAATGACTCGATTTGCAGGCAGGTTTCGAATAGGGAGCCTCAATTAGAGAAGTTTTCACACGAACACGATGTGATTATATTCGTAAGCGGAAAGAAAAGCTCCAACGGGAAAGCACTTTTTAAAGTTTGCCAGAAGGAAAACCAGGAAAGTTATTTTGTCGAGAATGAATCAGAGCTATTACCAGAATGGTTTTTTAACAAAGAATCAGTAGGGATATGTGGAGCAACTTCTACACCTATGTGGCTCATGCAACAGGTCGCAGGAAAAATAGAGGAACTTTCACAAAATTAAAGCGTGACATACCGGGTGGATTTATCCGTTTTTAATTAATATACAATGAAGAGATTTTTAAGATATTTTTTACAAGGCCTTGTCTTCGTTGTACCGGTAGGTTTTACACTTTACATAATAGTGTCTTGTATACAATGGATAGACAACATCATTCCGAGGGTTATTGAATCTGAGCTGCCGCCTGGTGGAGGACTTGCTATAATGGTGGCCATCGTGACCGTCTTTGGTTACCTAGGTTCGACCTTGATCGCAAAGCCAATGTTCTCTATTTTTGAAAATTATATCTACAAGCTTCCTTTGGTAAACATTATCTATTCCTCCACGAAAGATGTGATCGGCGCATTTGTTGGAGATAAAAAGAAATTCGACCAGCCTGTGCTTGTGCTGTGGAATAAAGAGGCCGGTACCTATAGAATCGGGTTTATTACTCAAAATGATCTAAAGTATTTAGAGATTCTTGATAAGGTGGCCGTTTATTTTCCAGATTCATATAATATATCTGGTAACCTATTTTTAATTGAGCGAGACCACTTTTCTCCGATCAATGCGAGCAGTTCAGAAATTATGAAATTCATCGTTTCTGGCGGCGTTTCTGGTTTGAATAATTAATTACATTTCTCTACTGCTTTATCCACTTAATTGGTAGTGTTGTAAATAAAGTACCTGCTTGAATTTATCAAGTTATATAGTCGCTCGTCCGTTTGCTTCGACAAAGAATGCCCGCATCCATCTAAGCCTTCTAAAATCCTCATTTAGCTGAAGTGTCATAATTTCGCATGTTTTAGCTTCCCATCCCCTC
>DASVUU010000049.1:0-1861 GCA_036386935.1 Cytophagaceae bacterium
AGGTAATAATAAATATGTATGCTAGAGAAGGCGAATCAATTGTAATTGAATCTGGCTTTCTTTCGCGCACCGTACTTATTGTCTTGATTGCACTCATATTGTTTATTGGCGTACTTCCTGGTTTCTTTTTAAATGTGATCACAAATTGAGGTTGGCTTCAACCCTAAGTTCTGGAATTAATAAGCCATATGGAGATTATTGAGCACCTTATAGACCCAGAAAAATTAATTTTTGCTGGCGGGCTTATTTTAATATTGATCGTTGTCTTTATTGAGAACGGTATATTTTTTGGATTTTTTCTGCCTGGCGATACTCTTCTTTTTACTGCTGGACTGCTTTGCGCAACAGACAAATTTAAGGTCTCTATCTATTTACTCTTATTTTCGATTAGCCTCTGCGCTATTTTGGGAAATCTCTTCGGCTATTTTTTCGGAAAAAAGATGGGAGATTCTTTCCTAAACAAAAAAGAGTCTTTGCTATTCAAAAGGAAATATATATTCGCCGCAGAGGCCTTTTTTACACGGTATGGGGGCATGGCATTAATCATGGGCAGGTTTCTCCCTATCATAAGGACATTTGCACCGATATTCGCAGGCATAGTCAAATTTGATTTTAAGAAATTTCTCGTCTATAACATTTCAGGAGGTATCCTTTGGGTGTTTTCGATGTTGCTTGCCGGATATACTTTAGGCATCATGTTTCCAGGAATAAAATCAAAACTAGAATACATCATCTTAGGAATAATAGTGTTGACCTGGCTTCCTGTTGTGATAACATATTTTAAAGAAAAGGTAAAACGCGAGAAAGAAGGCCGTAATTAATCTTGCTGGCTAAAAAAAAGCCAATATCTTCGCTTAGTTTTATAAATTATTTAATTTTAGACCTTTAAATTGACCGGAGCAGAGATATTCCGCTGTTAACAATCATTATAATGAGCGAACCATATTTCTGGATAATATTTAATGTCGCTGTTCTGACCCTCTTGGTTTTAGACCTGTTTGTTCTAAATAGAAAGTCAGAAACAGTATCTGTTAAATCAGCTCTATGGTGGAGTGCTTTCTGGGTAGGTCTGGCACTTGCTTTCAACATATTTATCTATTATTGGAGAGGGCCACAAGCCGCACTTGAATTTCTTACTGGCTATTTAATTGAAGAGTCACTAAGCGTGGACAATCTGTTTGTGTTCATGATCCTTTTCAATTATTTCCGTGTGCCTCCCGCACATCAAAGGAAAGTTCTTTTTTGGGGAATCCTAGGCGCATTAGTTCTGCGGGGCGCATTTATTCTCATCGGCGTTACGCTCATCAATAAATTTCATTGGACGATTTATGTTTTAGGTGCATTCCTTGTCTTTACAGGATTAAAAATGGCTTTTAGCAAGGACAGCGAAGTCAATCCCGAAAAAAATCCTGTAATAAATCTTATCAATAAGTTAATAAGGGTTACCAAAACTTACGATGGTGATAAATTTTTCACTAGAGTCAATGGCATTCTTTATGCGACGCCTTTGTTTATAGTGGTGATAGTAGTGGAGACTACTGATATTATTTTTGCGGCCGACTCCATACCAGCCATCCTTGCAGTTACGAAAGACGAATTTATTGTGTACACCTCTAACGTTTTTGCCTTACTTGGACTTAGATCCATGTATTTTGCTTTAGCCGGAATCATGCAGTTGTTCCATTACATCCACTATGGCCTATCCATTATTCTGGTTTTTATAGGGGTAAAACTTCTTATCACTTTTTGGGGGATAGAGATCGATATGATTTATGCCTTGCTTGTTGTAGGAGGTATTTTAGGTGCGTCGATTCTTTTTTCAATATTGTTCCCAATCAAGGAAGACACAGCCTAGATTATA
>DASVUU010000050.1:0-8599 GCA_036386935.1 Cytophagaceae bacterium
TGAAATGGTTAAAGATGATAAAACTCCATTTAACACTGCCTTTGTTACTTTTTTATCCTTTATTGTGATAGGTATAGTTCCACTCTTAGCCTATTTGGCGACTTGGTTATTTGATCTTGATGGCCATAACTTATTTCTTTATTCCTGCATACTTACAGCCATTGCGCTTACCATCGTAGGCAATTTAAAAAGTGTTGTTAACGAAAAAAGTAAGTTAACAGGCATCGCAGAAACGGTAGGGTTAGGTGGTATTGCCGCCCTACTTTCGTATTATGTAGGAGCTGTTTTAGAAAAGATGTTTGTATAATGAACCATGCCTCCTCGCTCGTTTGGCCTTCCAATGGGATATTCTTAACAGTTTCTTTAACTTAAGCTAATATTCTCTTTAAATGTGAATTGTAGATTTGGAATAGGTAACTCCCTAATTCATACAAAACACTACTCCTTTGTCAAACTTCAAATCTATTAAAGCCCAGTTATTAGCAGCATTTTTGGTATTTACTATTATAGGTGGTGTGATTGCTGCAGTAAGTTTTTTATATTTTTCAAAAATAAATAGCATTTATGCGCTGTCTACAGCTACTCAGAACATCTCGCGGCTTTACCTTAAAATGATTAAAAGTGAGTATGGTTTTTTTACATATGAGACAGATAAATCAGAATTTTATAAAACCGGTACCAGTAGCTATATAGACGAGCATACAAATTTTCTCAATCAAACGAGGGCTGGGATTTCAAATATTGTTCAAAAAAAGGGATATAGGGAGTTCGGGATCGACGACGAGATCACATCAATAAACAAAGACTTAGATAGCTACGAATATATATTTAAAAATATAGTCAATAAAACCATTATAAAAGGATTCAAAGACCTCGGAATAGAAGGACAAATGAGGCAATATGTCCACGAATTAGAGCGAAAGGCTGGTACAATTGGTGTGGAAGAAATATTAATGTTGAGACGTCACGAAAAGGACTTTATGCTGCGCAATGATCCTTCGTACGTGGATAAGCTTTCTAGCAAAGTACAGGAGATTAGCGGAATGATTTCAAGAAATACTAACCTCACAGCCGACGAAAAAACGAACATGAAGATGCTTCTATTAAATTACCACAGGTCTTTCAAACAATATGTAAAAATAGGGCAAGAGATTGGGTACAAAAATGACATAGGATTGAGTGAGTCATTGAATCTTTATAAGAACAAGATTGAAGATCATTTCGAGGTCCTGGCTCAAAAGTCTGTTGTTAATGAGGCATCCTTACTTCACGATTTGCAAATTAGTTTTGCTATTGTGGTATTCAATCTTCTAGTGTTTAGCTTGTTTCTAAGCTACGTATTTTCTTCGGCCATATCGAAGCCACTAAAGAAGCGATCTAAGGTGCTCGAAAAGCAAATGCAAGGAAAGTATATACGAGATGAAAGACTTTACACTGGTGCCTCCAATGAAATAGCAACGCTACAGAAAAACGTTAACTAGATGCTAGACGTCTAAGGCATTGCCAAAATAAGTGAAATAATACCTATTTACCAGAATGGGCAATCAATTTAGATGCTAGGTTAGTTAACCCAACTGACCCTTTTTCCTTGATTAGAAATAAATTTGGCCTTGCCGCGACCTCCGGCATGTTAGGATCAATAATATATTTTGGAATTTTGTCGTCTACAAAGTCAATTAACCCTGCCGCTGGATAGACCTGTAGAGATGTTCCAACAACTATGAAAATATCCGCCTTTTGGACAAGCTCAATCGCGTCATCCATAAGGGGAACAGCTTCTCCAAACCATACAATGTTAGGCCTTAGTTGTGTACCTTTCTCACATTTGTCCCCTAGATTTAATTCCCAACCGTTAATATCATAGATTAATCTGGGATCGCCAGTACTTCTTGATTTAAATAATTCTCCATGCAGATGCATTACCTTGGTTGAGCCAGCCTTTTCATGTAGGTTGTCGACGTTTTGAGTAATGATAGTAACGTCGTAGTTTGCTTCCAGTTCCGTTAGCGCTAAATGGCCTTCATTAGGGTTGGCGTCTAAGGCCTGTTTTCTCCTTTTATTATAGAAGTCTAATACTAAGGATTTATTTTTGTACCACCCGTCGATCGATGCTACCTCCATAATATCATGCTCCTCCCAAAGTCCCCCAGAATCTCGGAAAGTTTTGATGCCGCTTTCTGCACTAATGCCCGCTCCGCTTAACACTACAATCTTCTTCATAAGTCAGGATATCTATATAAAAAAAGAGGGAGAATAAATTCTCCCTCTTCAATGGTCTCTCTAATATAAGTTATTTCTTTTTCTTTACCGCGGTAGCTTTTTTTGCTGCTACTGTTTTCTTAGCTGTTGTGGTTTTCTTTTTCGCAGCTGGTTTCTTTACAGCCGCCGTCTTGGTTGCAGCAGGTGCTTTCTTGGCAAACCGACTTGGTTTGTCTGGAGTAGCCTCCGCTAAGTCAAGGCATTCCTGAAGGGTTAATGAACACGGTTCTTTGCCCTTTGGTATTTTGACATTTTTCTTACCAGCAACGATGTAGGGCCCAAACCTTCCGTTCAGTACCTTGATTTCACTGTTTTCAGCAAATTCTTTTATCAATTTTTCCGAGTCAGCTTTTCTTTTACCTTGTATTAATTCTATACATCTTTGCTCGTCAATGATGTGGGGATCATCCTCTTTTTTCAAAGAATAGAATTTAGAATCGTGCTTGATATAAGGTCCGAATCTACCTATAGAAACCACCATTCCTTTTTCTTCAAACAAGCCAGCTTCTCTAGGAAGTTTGAACAATTCTAAGGCATCTTCCAGGTTTATATTTTCAATCAACTGTCCCTTTCTTAGACTTGCAAATTGAGGCTTTTTATCACTGCCTTCGACCGTTTCGCCTATCTGTACGATTGGCCCAAACCTGCCCAGTCTTGCAATGATTTTCTCACCAGTAGTAGGATGAAAGCCTAAGTCTTTAGACGTTCCGACAGAAGACCTTTCTACAGCCTCAGTGCTTTCAACTTTCTCGTGAAAGGAACCGTAAAACTCTTCGATCATTTTATCCCACTTCACCTTACCATTGGCAATATCATCAAATTCCTTTTCAACTGTAGCTGTAAATGAGTAGTCTGTGATATTTGGAAAATGTTGTACCAAAAAGTCATTTACAATCATAGCAATATCAGTAGGGAAAAGCTTCGATTTCTCTTGGCCGGTCAATTCTGTTTTGATATTGCTTACAATTTTATCGTTACTTAAGACAAGTTCTTTAAGATTTCTATCCTTTCCATCTCTATTCTCTTTAATAATATAACCTCTTTTTTGAATCGTAGAAATCGTAGGCGCGTAAGTGGATGGTCTTCCAATGCCCATTTCTTCAAGTTTCTTAACAAGGGCTGCCTCCGTAAATCTTGGTGCAGGTCGAGAATACCTTTCCAAAGCCTTCATGGCTTGCAACAATAATATTTGACCAATCTCCAGAGGAGGAAGCATTTTATTGCCACCGCTTTCTTCTTCGCCGTCTTCGTCGTCCGTAGACTCTAAATATACCTTTAGAAAACCTTCAAATTTTATCACCTCACCCGTCGCGGTCAACGTTTGTGGCAACGTTGATATTCCTATCGTAGCGGTCGTCTTTTCCAACTGAGCATCCGCCATTTGAGAGGCAATTGCTCTTTTCCAAATCAATTCATAAAGTCTTTGCTCATTTCTATCATTTCCAGCCTCGTGAACGGCGAAATCTGTAGGTCTTATGGCCTCATGGGCCTCTTGAGCTGACTCGGATTTCGTTTTATATACTCTGGCAAATACGAATTCTTGCCCGAAAGCTTTTGTGATTTCATCTTTCGCTGCGTCAATGGCAAATTGGGAAAGGTTTAGTGAGTCCGTTCTCATATAAGAGATCTTACCCGCTTCATAAAGCTTTTGCGCCACTGTCATTGTCTGGGCTACCGAAAAACCAAGTTTTCTACTTGCTTCCTGCTGAAGGGTAGACGTGGTGAAAGGCGCGGCCGGTGACTTTTTAGCTGGCTTTTTCTCAAGGTTCTTTATTGTATATTCAGCGCCTCTGCATTTTTCTAGGAATGCCATTGCCAATTCTTCTGTATTAAACCTTTCTGGAAGCTCAGCCGTGAGAATTTTACCTTTGCCTACATCAAATTGGGCACTTACTTTAAAAGCAGCCTTAGTCTTAAATGATTCTATTTCTCGTTCTCTTTCAACAACCATCCTCACTGCCACCGATTGCACCCGTCCAGCGGATAATCCAGTTTTGATTTTCTTCCACAAAAGCGGAGAAATTTCGAAACCTACCAGTCTATCTAAAACTCTTCGGGCTTGTTGGGCATTGACTAAGTCAATATCAATACCCCTTGGATTCTGTATGGCATTTGTTATTGCTTGTTTTGTTATCTCTCTAAATACAATGCGTCTCGTGCTTGCGTCTTTAAGATTAAGCGCTTCTTTTAAATGCCATGATATGGCTTCTCCCTCGCGGTCATCGTCAGTCGCTAACCATACAACTTCTGCTTCTTTGACCAGCTTTTTTAGTTGCGAGATTACATCTTTCTTATCTGCAGTAATTTCATAAGTGGGTTTGAACCCATTCTTAATATCTATCGCTTTGTTACCCTTTGGAAGGTCCCTGACATGGCCGTAGCTAGACTTTACAAGAAAGTCTTTACCCAAATACCCTTCGATAGTTTTGGCCTTTGCTGGTGACTCAACTATTACTAAATTCTTCGACATTATTGTTTTACTTCTATTTATAAACCGCCAAATATGACTATTTTTTTCCTAAAAAAACAAATACAGTATTTTTACATTATGTAACAACGGAATTAATAGAACCAATATGTTATAATGTTTAGCAAGAAAAATACTAATTTGCCTATTGTGAATTTTCAAACGTGCATCTATGAATAAAAGTTTATTTTTTGTGAGACATGCCAAATCCGATTGGTCAAATCAAGGACAGAAAGATTATGACAGAGAGCTCAATGGCAGGGGCAAAGGTGATGCACCGAAGATGGGAGGCAGGCTAGCTGAAATGAACGTAATGCCTGACCTTATTATTTCAAGCCCAGCAGTTCGAGCGAAACTTACTGCCGAGTATATTGCCGAGCAGCTTAATTACGATCTCGATAGGATTCAGTGGGATGAGGAAATCTACGAAGCCTCGACGAGGAGCTTATTGTCTGTAATCAATGGCTTAGATGATAAATATAATAAGGTCATGATATTTGGGCATAACCCTACGCTTACTTATCTCACGGAATATTTAACTAAGTCACCGATTGGTAACATTCCTACATGCGGCGCTGTAGAAGTAGAATTTGAAATTAATAGTTGGAAAGAAGTGACTGGCGATGTAGGCAAGCTTAAATGGTTTATTTTCCCAAAGGAAGGACAGGATTAATTAATTGAATTGTACAAAATTCACAATTCCTATTATGTTAAATAATGTGTAGGAATTATTTTTATTAATATTAGAATATCAAATGCTTAGTGGGGTATGAATATTACCAAGGAAGTTTTAAGCGAAAAGTCCGTTGTCATTGTTCCTAATGAAGGGATCATTCTTTTTATATTAGCCTCAATTAATTTTACCCATATCATGGATTTTGTGATTATGGCCCCGCTTAATCCTTTTTTGAAGGAGGTTTTTCATATAAATACTAGAAGCTTTGGACTACTAATGTCCGCCTATACGTTGAGCGCAGGTATTTTTGGGTTTCTGGCTTCTTTCTTTATAGACAAGATTGACCGAAAAAAAGCACTCGTCATATTATACATTGGTTTTATCGTTAGTAATATTTTTTGTTCGATCTCTAGAGATTACTACTTTTTTATGGGATCAAGAGTGGTTGCAGGTGCTTTCGGAGGCATATTGGGTGCATTGATAATGTCAATCGTAGGAGATGCTATTCCACAAGAGCGACGGGGCAAAGCGACAGGTATAGTAATGGCGGCATTTTCTGGGGCGTCTATTATTGGAATACCAACAGGGTTATATCTAGCAGCTAAGTATGCTTGGTACGCTCCATTTATTTTAATTTCTATCTTAGCTTCCATTATCCTCGTCGTGGCGTTGATCTATTTTCCTTCAATGAAGGGTCATATGACTGGAAAAAAGGAGAAACCTATAGAGATGTTGACATCAATAGGAGGCAATACCAATCTAAGATGGGCTTTACTGTTTTCATCATTATTAATGCTGTCCGGTTTCAGCGTTGTACCATTTATAAGTGATTATATGGTGAATAATGTGGGGCTAGCCAAAGAGGATCTTAGTTATATCTACATGTTTGGTGGACTGGCTACTGTTGTTTCAGGACCTCTAGTGGGAAAATTATCTGATAAGTATGGGAAACAAAGAACGTTTACCATTGCTGGTGCCCTTTCTATTTTGCCGATATTGTTAATTACCAATTTGCCAGCACTGTCGAAGCCATTGGCTCTAGTGGCGACCACCTCGTTTTTTATTTTCTTCGGAGCTCGATTTGTTCCGGCAATGGCGTTGGTGACTTCCAGTGTATTACCATTCAAGAGAGGAAGTTTTATGAGCATAAATTCATCCATTCAGCAGCTATCAAGTGCTGCCGCATCGTTTGGTGCCGGTTTGGTAATCGTTAATACTGCATCAGGGGCGCTACTAAATTTTGGCTATGTGGGAATATTTGCCGCGATTACGACCTTGCTTTGTATTTTTATCTCATTTAAGGTAAAGCCCGTTTCCTGATTTCATAAAATTAGCCCATGGAGCCTATGCATCACTATTTATGCTGCATTGCTGCACCCCTAAAGGCATTGATTATTTGATATTGGCTGAACATTATTAGTCAGTTAGGCTTAATGATCCTGAGTGATGAGTTTGCTGGACCCATTTTTGTAATTGATAAAAGCAGATCCAAAACTTAGAGCGCTTTTAATTAGTATTAGTTATTTAAAGTACCCTTGCATAAACCAATATGAAAATATCCAGCTATTTCGTCATTCTCTTCCTAAACCTGGCCATAGTTGCACAAAGTAATGGACAAGCCGCTAAGGCTACTACCAAAGGTGTATCGAAATTATCTCCGACTGAGTTTAATAATAAAATCAATTTACTTCCGTCCTTATCCATACTTGATGTCAGGACAGCCGAAGAATTTGCGTCCGGACATTTAAGTGGAGCCAAAAATATTAATTGGAATGACACAAGCTTTCTTTCCCAGGTTGCTAAAATGGATAAGAGTAGACCTGTATTTGTCTATTGCCTCAGCGGTGGGAGAAGTGCCGAGGCTGCATTTAAACTGCGAGCGCTTAAATTTAAGGAGGTTTATGAATTGGATGGAGGGATAATGAAATGGCGTGCAGCTGGCCTTCATGAAATCAAGGATACAGTTATAGCGCATGATGGAATGTCACGAAAAGACTTTGATCATTTAGTAAAGCAGGACTCGGTTGTTCTCATTGATTTCTATGCTACATGGTGCAGTCATTGTAAAAAGTTAGCGCCAGAATTAGATGAATTAGGTAAGAAGTTGGGGTCTAAACTCAAGATTATAAAGATAGACTTTGACAAAAATCAAGCGCTGGCTAAGGAGTTGAAGGTAGAGGGGCTACCAAAACTATTCTTATATAAAAATAATGTACAGACATGGTCCCATATGGGTTCTGTGAGTCAGGAAGAGATTGAAGAGCAACTAAAAACTGCTGCTCCTTAATTTCCTTAGCTGATTACACCAAAGATGTAGTCCTGGGTTTTTTTCTCACGAGGATTTTCTAAAATCTGCTTTGCTGGCCCGTGTTCTATTATTTCTCCATAATACATGAAGATAATATAGTCGGCGATTCGTTTTGCCTGTCTTAAGATATGGGTCACTACAACTATTGTATACTTTTCCTTTAATTCTAAAAATTTCTTTTCAATATGATGACTAGAAATCGGATCTAATGCAGAAGTAGGTTCATCACCTAATATAATCTCGGGTTCAACGGCTAGTCCTCTTGCAAGGCAAAGTCTTTGCTGCTGACCGATCGATAGGCGAGAGGCTGGTGTATTCAATCTGTCCTTGACTTCTTCCCATAAACTTGCTTCTTTCAGGTAATATTCCACGAGCTCATCCATTGCAGCTTTGTTTTTATCAAACCCGTGTATCCTTGGGCCATAAGCAATGTTGTCATAAATAGACATGGGTAGTGGATATGGCCGTTGCGACAGAAGTCCCATTTTTTTTCTTATGGAGGTTATTTCCGCCTTTGGATGAAAAATATCGTCACCGTCGACCATCAAGTTTCCAGAGATTCTGACACCCTCTTCAGAGTCGATCAATCTATTAAAACATTTCAACAAGGTCGTCTTTCCGCAACCAGATGGCCCGATGATAGCTGTGATTTTCTTACTAGGAAGGGTTATGTTTATATTCTTCAGTGCATGACGTTCGCCGTAGTAAACATTGAGGTTATTGACACAAATATTTCCTTCTGCACAAACATTATTAGACAATAGCTCTGACATATTAGATTTTGTTTTTAAGGTAGCTCCTTGTGATAATTCTAGTAACTATGCTAATGAATAAAATAATAAGCGTTAAAATTAAAGCAGAGGCGTAAGCTTTATCTTGGACTTCCTTA
>DASVUU010000051.1:0-4430 GCA_036386935.1 Cytophagaceae bacterium
ATTCTGGAATCCAGATGATCGCTGGTCAGGGGTAATATTAATTGTATCGGTGGGATAAACATGAAGGAAAAAAGGCGATTTTAAGTCTATTTTAGACGCGTCTTCCTTGTACAATATCAAAACATTTTTATTAAAAAATACCTGGAAGAAATTATCGTCTTTTTTAAATGCTTCATGCAAGTATGACGCAGCTTCGGTTGGCGCAAGATTGTGCTTACAATTATTACAGTTGAATAAATTCATTAGATAGCTCTTGAGCAAAAGGTCAACTGTTTTCGTTTGCCATTTCTTGTCTTTCCAAGAGTCTAATATCGTATTATAAAGCCTACCAGCTTTCAATCTTGACAACTCCGTGGCTACTCGGCCGCTATATTCTTTTTTCCTTATCTCTGGATTAAATTGGTAAAGAGTATTAAAGATATAGCTGGAATTGAAAAGATTACTAGAACTTGGCTGACCTGAAATTTCATCGTGCAATATTTTAATCAACGATTGGTCATTAGATCTAATTGCTCGCGCAAATTTATCGTAAAATAAACGTTCTCTGGTGTTCGTATCTTTCTTGTATAAAGTATTAAAGTATGTACCTGTCTTCGCGGGACGACATTCCGGAGAATCTTCTTGGGTATATTGGGCTCTATATTTCTTTGAAAAGCTAGTATCTTGAAATAAAAAATTGTACTGACAAAGCCAGCCAGAATGAACTTCTATGATATCCGGTGTCATAACGTTCATGATGTACTCCCGAGATAATTCAGGCACTTTTACAAGTTTAGACAAAACTGGACTACCTATAAACCCCAAATCCAGAATGTTAAATTCTTTGTAAAAGGACACGTCCCCTAAATCCGGATTAGCAACTAACGGGCGTTCCAAATCGTTCTCGCTTTTTATTTTCAAAAACCAATTGCGACTAAATTCAAAACCCTTGGCGCTACAACATAGATAATCTGGGTCTTGCCACGTAAATGTTAGAATAATACTAAATATAAAAAGGTATATAGGCAAAATTAGAAAGAGAAGCTTCTGATAGGCTTTATGAAAATTGTCTACGGCGTAAAACATACCCAATATTGAGATGGGAACCAGGTGAGTACCATATCTAACGATGTCTAACCTTGAAGCCCTAAATGTCAAGTAATGAAAAATAGTCAACATAAAAACCGAAAAAATAACGCTCAACACAAACAAAGACGTTTTAGATCTTTTTACAAAGAAAAATAAAGGAAGGGAAAATAGTAAAATTAGACCATGATTATAGAAAACTAAGTAAAGGATATTTGTTATAGAGGAACGATAATACCCCTTGTCAAAACTCAAAAACCCAGCGATCTGTGCCTTCATATCCAAACCTTGGGCAATGGTCGTATTGGGAACCCATTGGCCAAAATATAAATACCTGATAAAGTGAATCAAGAAAATACCTAAAAGGCTTATACCACATAAATTTAGATACTTCCTAAGAAGGGGCGTTCTATACATGAATATAACCCCAAGCATAAAAATGGGTACTATATAAAAGCTATATTCTACTCTACTTATTGCTGCCGAAATGAAAATTAAGCTGTAATAATATTTTATTGATTGTGTGTTGATGATATAAAAAATTATAAAAATCACACTAAGCATCAAAATTTCATTAAATGGATTGTCTAATCCTGCTGCATGCCATTGCAAGAATCTGACGGCAAAAACCATTATAAAACTTGATATTATCGAGTATAAAATCTGGAGTGCAAACCGTCTCTGGAAGAAATTAATAAATACAAAACCTATTAAGAATGTTGAGATGGTTGCAATAATTCGATTAAAAGTATAAAAATCACTTCGGGTAATTAAATAATAAATAAAGTAAATTATGAATGTAAAAGGGTTTGAAAATCCCTCTCCCATTTCGCCACTTGGGGATACGCCTATAAAACCATGCTCAATAAGGTTCACGACATGACTGTACGTGATGACACCGTCGTCCCTATCGAGATAGGTGTCTGGGTCAATGGAATTGTATCCAAATGCTTTAAATACGAGCAAGAATATAAATCCAGAAAGAGCACCTATCACTAAAAAATAATATTTACGACTTTGTAGTTCTGATACGACTTTTTGGCAATCCGATAAAAAGATGTTTAATGAACTCATGATATTGAAGTGTTCAGCTATTTGCTATAATTTGGTGGGACAAAAAAGTATACGACAATAAAATTTAAATTTGGATAAAGGAACTAAAAATCTAGTAATGATCTCACTTTGTGCGCAGTCATGTCATAAGTACAGGGTACTACCGAAACGTAATTGTTAGACAAGGCCCACTCATCTGTATCCTCACCTATGTCATGATTTATGAAACTTCCGTTCATCCAATAGTACTTTCTACCGTGTGGGTCTAACCGTTCTTCAAAATTTTCATGCCACCGTGCAATAGCCTGCCTGCATACTTTCACACCTTTGATGCCTTGGTCAGACTTCGCTGGAAAATTAACGTTTAAAGCAATCCCTTTGGGTAAACCCTGGTTCAGTACAGCTAAAGCAATTTGTTTAACAAATTCTTTGCAATGTTCTATATCAGCGTTGGGTGAATAGTCACACAAAGAAAAGCCTATAGAAGGCATTCCCTCGATTGCGGCCTCGATCGCTGCAGACATGGTTCCAGAATACAAGACACTGATAGAAGAATTGCTTCCATGATTTATCCCACTTACAACCAGGTCTGGTTTTCTCTCCTTAAGCACGAAGTGTTTTCCAAGCTTTATGCAATCGGCAGGAGTTCCCGAACATTCATAGGCTTCGAGGTCACCAAAAATATCAGTTTTGTCAAGTCGTAAAGTGTTGCCGATTGTGATCGCATGTCCCATTCCAGACTGGGGACTATTAGGGGCAACCACCACGACCTCCCCTAGCTCGCACATGACGTCTATAAGTGTTCTGATACCCCGCGAGGTAATACCATCATCATTACTAATTAATATCAGTGGCTTTTCGGTCACCTTGTTTTGTTGTTTTAGATTCCAATATATTATGCCCAAGCTTATCTCTCTTAGTATTTAAGTAATGTCGATTGTGCTCATTTGGTGAAATTTCCAAGGGGACGGTGTCAATTATTTCAATTCCATACCCCGTCAAACCGGCCCTTTTTCTAGGATTATTCGTGATCAATCTAATTTTAGATACCCCAAGGTCTCGAATGATTTGAGCGCCAATTCCGTAGTCTCTTTCATCCATTTTGAAACCTAACTTAATATTGGCTTCTACTGTATCCATCCCTTGCTCCTGAAGTTTATAGGCTTTAAGCTTATTTAACAGGCCTATGCCCCTTCCTTCCTGGTTCATATACAATATCAATCCACTCCCTGCTTTTTCTATCATTTCCATAGCTGCGTGCAATTGGTCTCCACAATCGCACCTACAAGACCCAAAAATATCTCCTGTGACACATGATGAGTGAACCCGCACCAAAACATTTTCTAAAGATGATATATTTCCTTTAATTAAAGCCAAATGAATTTCCTCTGTATTTACTTGACGATAGGCGACTAAATCAAAATTTCCCCACTGCGTCGGTAATTTGACACCTATTTCTCCTTTAATTAAAGTTTCATGCCTAAGTCTGTATTCGATAAGATCCTTTATTGAAACAAGCTTCAGCTTGAATTTATCAGCTATATCTCTCAATTCAGGCAATTGCGCCATTGAACCATCTTCGCTCATAATCTCAACCAGAACTCCTGCCGGTGAATGCCCAGCCATCCTTGCAAAATCTACAGCTGCCTCTGTATGTCCCGCCCTTCTCAACACTCCTTCAGCTTTTGCCTTCAACGGAAAAATATGACCCGGCCTACCTAGGTCTTCAGGCTTGGTTGCAGGATTCACTAATGCTAAAATCGTCTTTGATCTATCACTAGCTGAAATTCCAGTTGTGCACCCATGGCCAAGTAAATCAATAGATACCGTGAACGGGGTATGGTGCTGTGCAGTATTCCGTCCTACCATTAGATCAAGACCGAGCTCCTCACAACGTTGCTCTACCAACGGTGCGCATATGAGCCCTCTACCATATTTCGCCATGAAATTAATAATCTCGGGTGTAATGCAATCCGCCGCACAAATGAAGTCCCCCTCATTCTCCCTATCTTCATCATCAACCACAATGATTATATGACCGAGTTTTATAGCTTCTAGAGCTTCCTGAATTGTATCAAGTTTAATATCAGGCATATTATAACCGGTTTTTTATCTCCACCAATCCAACAAACCCTAAACAGAATGCTAATGATAATAGTGTGGCCGTAAGTATGCTTTTCAAAAGGCGAGGATTGTGAGGCTTTTTAAAGGTTGAAAAGCCGCTGATAACAGAGACGTCAGGTCTCGCAATCTCTTGACTAGTACTTATCTCCGATTTATATAATTCTAAAATACTATTGTATATTTGGCTC
>DASVUU010000052.1:0-1572 GCA_036386935.1 Cytophagaceae bacterium
AAGACGGCGCCCAACCAATCGCAGTGGCCGCAACCATCGATCCTAATGAACCAGATTTTCTAAAAATGGAAGAGTATGAGCAAATGATGGAACAAGGATATGTCCTTGCTGTAAAACCTCAAAGCTTAAACCTTGCCAAAGACTTTAAGGCGTTTTGGAAAGCGAGCTGGGCCAAGTCTTTGATATCTTACCATCCAGAATATTGCTATTACGAAAATTGTGTTGCCAATTCTACAAAGAATCCTTTGATGGGATATTCTAGTGCACAGTTTGACGACCGCTTGCAGATTATAGAAACATGGGATGACGCTACTACCAGACACGATAATCCAACTGACGGGTTGACGGATTCAAAGTTTCTTAACGCTTTATTTGACCCTGCTGATGTTAAAATTAGTTCTGATTTTTTATTAAAAAAGGACCCATACTTTGCTGGTTCAGCTCTAGGGTCTGGCAAGTATCAGGAATTTAAAAACAAACTTTCAAACTATGTCGGCAGTGGCACAGACGCGCTATCCCTTATCCAATATGTAGCCATTTCTCAGCGATGTCCTGGATACTACCATGCTGACGCCGCAACCTTCAAGAGCAACGAAAATAGATGTACAGCTTTTGGGGAAAATTTCTATCAGGCGCCTGCGAATGATGAAGAACGTGAGGAAAATAAAAGAATCAAGGACCAGGAATGGGGAATGTACAATAGCCTCTACCAATCTGAGAAGCAAAAATATCAACAGAATATAGCGGATATAAACTGTGCTAGTCTTGGTTTCGAAACATACAAAGGAGGTTATAACGGTTGTATAGGAGTATCGAACTACCAGCCTTACCAAGCCTTGACGAAGTTATTGAAATATGACTTTAACTTTAAATGGAATGACTTTTTAGGATTTAGGAATTCGACAACTAATTTTAGAGGTTCTTACTTGTACACGCTCCGCCAGCACGATCCGGGCCAACCTTGCAGCTGGAGGTCTTATAGGCAATATGCGAACAAAATAAAAAGATTTGCTAACGGGTCGGATATGAATGAAAAGCTTAATATTTGTGAAGGGGAGGACCCGTTTGTGTCAGCTACCAAGTCAAAAAATAAGGCCGAGCTGGAGCACTTCTTAAAGTCAGGACAAGACAATGTTACTTTTTCGTTAGAGTACTTCCTTTCAGGATTAGCAAGGTCAGGTAAATTAAAGAGTGGGACGAGAACTAGTTCGAAAAAACTGAGAGATTTTAGCCAAGCTTTGTATGATCACCTTAAGTATGGTGAAGAAAAAGCATTGAATCTTAAGGACACTTATTCGGAGATGTTCCTAAATACGTCAGTGATAGGCAATCTAAATTGGACAGGTACTTTTACGTCCAGTCCTGCACTTACAAAAAATTGTGGGGAAACTAAATTATCTATACCCGCTGGCGCCGCACATCTTTTTAGCGCTTACGATGAAAAAACTTCCAAAAACGTATACTACACTATTCCACTAACGCTCAACACTCAGCCACAAACGGTTTCTGCCTATGAGTATGTTGGAAATACCCAATTAAGCACTACCAGGATATTTTCTGTAGCGATTACAA
>DASVUU010000053.1:0-3430 GCA_036386935.1 Cytophagaceae bacterium
CCTGGTCCTATGCAGTTTATTCCAAACTTCGTTAATAGAAAACATGGTAGGGAAAAAGTAGAATATCCGCATGACCTGCTAGAGCCCATCCTGAACTACACCTATGGGATCATGGTCTATCAGGAGCAGATTATGCAAACTGCCCAGATCATTGCCGGCTACTCATTAGGAGGTGCGGATCTTCTGAGGCGTGCGATGGGTAAGAAGGACAAGGAAAAGATGGCCAAGGAACGGGTCAAGTTTGTGAAGGGTGCTAAGGAGATCAATGAGATCCCTGAAGGAAAGGCCAATGACATCTTTGACATCATGGAGAAGTTTGCCGAGTACGGATTTAACCGTTCACACTCTGCAGCCTATTCTGTAGTTGCATATCAGACAGCTTACTTAAAAGCGAACTACCCTGCGGAGTATATGGCGTCAGTATTGACTCACAACATGAGCAATATTGAAAAGGTATCCTTCTTCATGGATGAGTGCAAAAGGCAGAACATTCCTGTGCTTGGACCTGATGTGAATGAGAGTGGAATGTACTTCGACGTGAATAAAGAAGGTAAGATACGCTTTGGGCTGGGTGCCATTAAGGGAACTGGTGAGGCTGCCGTCGAGTCCATCTTAATGGAGAGGGACTTGAACGGGCCATACACGGATATTTTCTCCTTTGCTGAAAGGGTAAATCTTAGGACAGTCAATAAGAAAACTTTTGAGTCTCTTGCCTATGCAGGAGCCTTTGATATTTTCCAAAACATTCATAGGCGACAATATTTCAACGTTCCGGATGGTGACTCTGGAAATTTGATCGAAAAAGCGATCAAATACGGCAATGCTTACAGAAACGAAAAGGATGCCGCGCAAGTTTCTATGTTTGGAGGTGAAAGTAATGTGGCCATTCCGCTACCCAAAATTGCTGAGTGCGAATGCTGGAGCGATATTGAAAAGCTGAAGTACGAAAAGGATGTCGTAGGTTTTTACATTTCAGGGCATCCTTTAGACCAATTCAAGCTGGAGCTTGATCATTTTTGTACTTGTTCTGTAGATAAGATTTTCGATTTTAAAGGAAGAGATATCAGTATTGCCGGTATTGTCACGAAGTCTTTGGTAAGACAAGGGAAGAATGGAAAGTCTTTTGTCATTTTCTCCCTAGAGGACTTCGTCGACACTGTCGAAATGGCTCTTTTTGGTGAAGACTACCTGACATTTGAGAAATATATTAAGGCAGGCCAATTTTTATATATTAAAGGTAAGATTCAGCAAAGATACAATACGGACCAATGGGAATTTAAACCTCAAGTCATTCATCTCCTTCAAGATATAAGAAATAAACTTTGCAAAAATATCCAGATATCTATTGATGTGCATGAACTAACCCACGAGGTGATTGATTCATTAGAACATCTATTACAAGAAAATACCGGGCCATGCGATATAAAGGTGGTTCTGTTAGACGGCAAGGAGAATTATAACGTGGAAATGCAAAGCCGTAAGTTTAAGATAGAACCAAACAATATTCTTTTGGAGGAGTTAAAGCAGCTACAGGGAGTCAATCTGAAGATTGTCGCCTAGGTACAATATTTGCTTAATGAATTATTATATTTACATTTATTATATAAAACTTATCTTTTTAAATTTCTAACACAATGGGAAAAGCTATTGAAATTACCGATGCAAATTTCGACGAAATAATAAATACAGATAAACCAGTGCTTGTTGATTTCTGGGCTGAGTGGTGTGGGCCTTGTAAAATGATTGGTCCTGTTGTTGAAGAACTTGCAAACGACTACGAAGGAAAAGCAGTTATCGGGAAAGTTGACGTTGATACAAACCCTAATACATCTGCAAAATTTGGTATTAGAAGTATTCCAACGCTATTGGTGATAAAAAACGGACAAATCGTTGAGAAACAAGTTGGAGCAGTTCCAAAATCTGTTTTATCTCAGAAATTGGAAGCTCATATGTAATTTGGAAAGTTTATCAAAACAGAAAAAGCCACTTTTAGTGGCTTTTTTGGTTTGTGTGGAATATGAACCACCCCTACCCCTCCTTTACAAGGAGGGGAAAAAAAGAAGGCATGAGTGAACAGATAAATAATAAAAAGGCATTGCTCGAGTTTAGGAAAAGCTTGAGAAATAATTCAACATCAGCTGAAGTGACCTTATGGACTTACTTACAAAAAAGACAGTTAGAGGGTCGTAAGTTCAGGCGGCAACATAGTGTAGGAAATTACATACTAGATTTTTATTGTCCGTCAGAACGATTGTGTGTTGAGCTTGATGGTGCAGGACATTTCACAGAAGAAGGGATGAAAAATGACGAGGAGAGAACACGGTATTTGAATTCTTTTGATATCAGAGTAATCCGATTTGAGAATCAGGACGTCTTCAATCATATAAATAATGTACTCGAAGCCATTAAGTCCAATTTCAAGAGCTAATTCTATACAAAACATGCCCCTCCTTCCCAAGGAGGGGCAGGGGTGGTTTTTTTCTTGCTTATAAATATTATCACTCTCTACGGCACAAACACCTCCAACAGCGTAGTATTCTCATTAGGTATCAATTTTACAGATTGGATACTTGCCGGAACCAAAACCGACTCACCTTTTTTGATAGAAACGTTTCCACCCTCGTGCTGTATTTGAGCATCACCGTCTGGACAAACATAGATTGTGAAAGAATCATACTTCGAAAGATCCCTGTTTAACGGTTGGGTTAACTTTATTATACCCGTATCAAAATATTGAGACTTGACAACGTCTGTTCGCTCGTTTTCACTCGCAGTATATTTCGTTTTGTAATCTGGATGGTACTTGTAATCTATGGCTGCTAGCGCCTCTTCCGTATGTAGCTCTCGCTTATTCCCCTTATCATCTACCCGATCGAAATCATATATCCTGTAGGTAATGTCAGATGTTTGTTGAATTTCGGCTAAACAGACACCCTTGCCTATGTAGTGTACCCGCCCTGCGGGTAGGAAATATACATCCCCTTTTTGCACCTCTTCAAAGTTTAGTATTTGATCGAGCGTATTTGCCTTCAAATGAGTCAAATATTCCTCTTCTGTAACATCCTTGCTAAATCCAGTATTTAACTTCGCTCCTTTGTCTGCCTGAAGAATGTACCACATCTCTGTTTTGCCAAACGAATTGTGACGTTCCTTAGCTAGCTTATCATCCGGGTGGACTTGGATCGAAAGATCATCATTGGCATCTAAAAATTTAATGAGAAGAGGAAATTCATTTTTAAAGTTTTGATAGACTTTTTCTCCTACTAACCCCTCCTTATACCTGTCTATCAAATCGGTCAACTTTTTGCCAGATAATGGGCCTTCGCTTACTTCTGAAATATTTCCTTCTACACCCGAGATCTCCCATGTTTCACCGCAATTTGGCAAGGCGCCGAAGTCCTTTCCTAATATAGTTTTAATCTTATTACCA
>DASVUU010000054.1:0-4578 GCA_036386935.1 Cytophagaceae bacterium
CACCATTCCGCCCAGCATAAACAGGTCAACAATCCATCCGATGCCGAAGAGTTGTCCTGTCAGAAGGTACAAGATACCTGTCCCCACCTTGCCGATATAAAATCTATGGAGAGAAAAAAATCCAAGAAAAAACCACAATAAATAAGCTGCTAATTTTGATTTCATAATTGTTATAAATTTAGTTTATACTTAGTAATTTATAGGTAATACGCTTCTTTCAGCAGTGGGCAGAAATCACCCACGTTTTTACAAGATATTGATTAACAATGAGACTACGTGTATATTACAAAAATAAGAGATGAAAAATATAAGTTATTTTAATATGACTATTAATTTGATCATTGACCTGCATGCTCTATAATCCTTGACTTGCTAGCACCGTCACCCAAGCTCACTCTCAAAAATAGCGGCAGCTAATAATGCAGACTTAGGATTAGCTAGCATGAAGTGTACATAAAAGCGAGCAAAGAGTTGCTCATATCTTTTTATTAATATATCTCACTTTCACAGGTAATAACTTTCGCAACCTCACCGGCTGCCCATTATTCATGCCCGGCGTCCATTTACCACTTGTTGAATATATTGCATTTATGACAGCTTGATCGCAAGGATTATTTAGTCCTTCCACAAGTCTTACAGCAGTCACTGTACCATTTTTTTCTATCACAAACTCAACCATAACTGTTCTGACATATTGTTGTCTTAAGCTATCTGGCAAAAGGTTAAACGCCTCTGGAACCGGCGTGAAGTAACAGCATGTATCCGCTCCTATAATTACGCAATTGCTATCTAACATTGATACATTTGATCTTTCATCAAGGACCTGGGCGTTTGCGAAGTTTACTAAAAAACAAAAAATTATTGATATTGGATATTTCATAGGACTGATGACTTTATTTGGCAACTTCTAATCTGAGAGGTCCGTTAAAAATTCTCTCACCACTGGCGAGAGTTTTAAATTCGTTTAAACTTGTACCTATTTACATCAAGAATCTTGAGGGCAAAATATAAAATCCTATCATCCATTAATCCTACAATCCTAATCCTGACATTTACTTTGCTTTTATTGTCACCAACAAGTCACTCTCAAAAATAGCAGCAGGAGAAATTACAATCTCGTCCTTTGGAATGTTGTTCCCATAGCGTTCCCTCATTTTTTGCTTCACAACTTCATTGGACAAGTCGAAGTCATTTAGTTTCTCCAGTTTACCAATTTCTAAGCCACTTGCCCTTTGGTAGACTTTCCAAATAAGTTCTGAGCAATAGATTTTTTCGTCTGACCACTCAAACGTTAGGTCATAGTTTTTTCCATTAAACTCCTCGCCTACCTTTTTCATCTTTGACAATACCTGTGGAGTAAGAACCTCCTCTGCGTTTTTTAGTCTTTTGATGACATATTTTCCACCTTTCCCGCGAGCAATCCACCGTTCTAACGGGGTACGCTTGACAGGTTGTATCGCTTCGAACACGTAGAAGTCTTTGCCATCTCGGTAGATCAGACCGCAGTGTGAATATTTTGATTTGGTGGCTAGTTGTATGGCTTTGCTTTGCCCTGATAGGGAGGTTTGAAAGATTAGATCGCCGTCTTTTATTTCTCCTCGCTCTGCAAGTTGAGCTACTTCTGATTTGGCATTTTCAATGCGGTGTTTTGGGTCGTAGAATTTCCATTTGGCGTAGAGTCCTGCAAAAACTGCAAGGCCTAGGAGGAGAATAATTAATATTATGTTTTTCATATTTGCTGTAGACTGTGGAGTGTTTAGCGATCTGACTCAAGATTATAACAGGGATTCTTTTTGAGGTCACTGAAAGTTTGAAATAATTAATCATTAAGTAATAAATAACAAGCTAATTAAGATCCCACCAGGTTATAATATCCTGGGTTAGCCTTTCAATGTCACTACTTTCAAGCGTTAGTCCATATATTACCGTTAGATCACTTTCTAATACACGTTTTATCTTTTCGAAATCTGCGCCCTTATACAAATGACTTAGAATCTTATGATTTAAGGTATCAAATCCATCTTTTGGATATCCTGGAATTAAGTTCCAACCATTAACAATTTTTCTCAGAACGATAAATCTTTCTAGAAACTCTTTCTCTATGTGACTCTTGTTCATATTAAATTTTTCAATAATTAGAATGGGAATAGCTAGAAAAGTCAGCGCACTTATATTTGATTTGCTGGCAGCTATTGTTGTGCCGTCTACTTTTTGGCTTTTAGCTACTCACTAACCTTTTTCATTTCAAAGGCGAAAAAGGATTCCTCTAACATAAAAATCACCTTCCCATCCTTTTTCAATACTGTAATGCCCATTAAGACCGGTCCTTCCTTGTCCTTATCTCTCCACTCTTGAATCACAATCTGCCCATTGTCAGGAAGAATCTTCCAATGGACATCTTTAAAATCTACCTCTTTGTACCCACAGTTGAAAGAAAAATTGTGATCTGCTTTAAAATCAAACTTAGAATTGAAAAATCGTTTCTGGGCTTCTTCGATTTGTTTCTGTGATCCCTCTGGGACAACAGCTCCAAGGTCGTAAATTTTTAAGGGTTTCCATATCCCAACAATGTCCTTAGCCAGTTTAGACTGGGCGTTTAACTCGGGAATGCTGACCGATGTAATCAGAATGAAAATTAGTAGTATAAATTTCTTCATTAAGTTTTATTTGTTGTTTTTACGGTTAAAAGGTCTTAACGGCTATTTTTTTACTTTGTAACAATCGTATACGCGGAAAGTGCAACGTCTAGTTATTAGTGTTGTCGATTTCATTATCACCTATTCCAAAACCCTCTCAAAGATCCCCACTACCCTAAAATTGATCAAATCATCGTCAGATAACTCAATCTCAGAATAATCGCTCGATTTGGACAACGGCCTTAACACGATGGATTCATGCTTCCACCCTTCATCTGTGACATTCTTTTTGCTGTGGTATTCCTTTACAGTATAGCCCGAACCAAAGTCAGCATCGCGAATACTTGTGGATTCTACGAGTACTATTTTCCCACTTCTAGAACCACCTTCATCTTGTTTAAATAGACAAAAGGAACCATTGGGGATTCTTTTGTTCATCGATTCACCAACAACTTTACAAATAAAATAACCTTCTCTAACGGATACATTAAATGGTGCTTCGACCCAGGTTAGCTCTTCATGATGTTGTAGATCACTGAAGTTTCCTGCGGCCGCCGAGATGTCTACCAACGGAATACAGTTGACGTAAGGTTTGACTTCAGCATCGCGTAAAATTCGGAAAGGAATATCCTTCTTAAAAGTCTCTACGTGTTTCTTAAGGTATTCCCTAAACTCTTTATTACACGCATAGATAAAGGTCCCTTTTATCCCTCGATACATGATCGTTTTGTAGATGTTGATGATGTATGATTTTAAAGCATCGGGACTAGAAATACCCCTCTTACCGTTAAAGTCGAAATACTGTTTAGGGTCTATTTCTATGCAATTCTTTTCCTTGTTATAGTTAATCTCTTTCCCAAAAATAACGGCCGTATAGTTCAAATCATACCCTTGCGTAGTATGAATGCAGCCTATCTCGTTGAACGCATTTGATGAATTGATCCAGTCTTTGTCTGTAGAATTCCATTTGAATTCCAAACCATCTAACTCGATGTCGGTAACAGTTGGCGCAGGCTTCGGGTCTGCCTTTGGGTTCGAGCGCCACGGCCATGAATATCCTGCTATCATTCGACAGAGGCCAAAATCATCTTCTCTTTTAGTCAATTCAGTATGGAGATCGACGAAGTTGTCGAATACATACATTTCATATTTTTCATCATTGTATTTACCAGTCTCATTTTTTTTGACATGGAGTAGGTCATGGACGAATTGTATGTAATTGTTTCCTCCCTTTACGCGCATTTGTGATTTCAACTCAAGGAGCAGTAGTCTGTCATCATTGAAGATCTGCTCAAAATCTTTTGCATCTACATCTGACGGTTTAACCGACTGCGCTTCGTCATAGAAAAATATTTGATTCTTGCTGTTTGCCAATATCCAATCTAGCTCAGTTCCCTTTTCACCAAGTCCAAGTTTCTGATTGTTTTTATTAAAGGCTCCCATCCAGCTGATGTTTTTGTATTGCCTTAGACGATGGGCCTCATCTACGATCAACAAATCATATTTCTGACCTAGCTTAAATGTATCTGAGGGATTTATAACCATGGATGATTTCAACCCCGGTATTTTTTTGAAAACGTTAGCCAAGGATTCTCTAAGGGAAGTCATCGCTACAACTAATCCAATCTTTGCATTAGGATATTTTCTTCGGAAAGCCCTGATGTAAGTAATCTCCCGTAACTCATCCTCATTAAACTCATCTAGCGGGATATTTTCAACCTCCGTTGTTAAAAGCTTCATCAGATAAGTTGCAAGTATAGTCTTACCTGTTCCAGCGCTTCCGCTTATGAAGATTTTATTAGACTGATTGGAGGTCAATCCTTCTAGGATTTCAAGAACAGACTTGTATTGATCCTCGTTGAGTGATTTGTAGGGAGAGTACTTGAACAGTTCCGTATTCTCAATCTCAGACAACGATTTGGAAACAATCTTCTTTTCAACA
>DASVUU010000055.1:0-2692 GCA_036386935.1 Cytophagaceae bacterium
CATTTGTTTGGGTTCTTAACGTCTTCTATAACCTGATCAGTACCGTAGTCCGGATGGTTTTTTGCAGCCATGATAGCTGCAGTAGTCCACACAGGAGTAGGGTTAGTATTAAGCGTAGTAGCGCGTACTGTAAAAAGCTTGCCACCATTGCCAGCAGGACTGAAGCCGTGGCGATCTCCGCTTGTATTCCAAGCACTGGAGGAGCCATCCGAGAATATCTGTAGGCCTGTAGGGTAGCCAAAATAGATGTTATCAGTCGCTGCATCTTCCACTGTGTAAGTGGCTGCATTGCTAAAGTCTCTAGCCATGATGCGGGAGATACCGCCTCCATTCGTTCCACGCGTTACAAGGCCAACCCCAGCAAACTCACCAGATGGGAAACGCTGGATCATACCAACATCTTTGAGTCGGCCAGAACCTCCGACTAGACTGAAGTCGCTACCTCCGTTTGTCGATACGTAAAGACCTTCGTCTGTTCCTACCCATATTTGATTTGGAAATTGTGGTATGTTGTGTAGAGTACGTGCACGGTTAGAATCGAAAAAGGATCCGCCCGCTTTTTCCCATTTCTTGCCTCCGTCGGATGATTTCCAAAGCCATCCTGTGAGATTTTTGCGTGGTCCTGCAAACCATAATTCATCGGGGTTATTTGAGCGGATTAAGAGAGGTGATGTGCCGCGAAAACGCGGGGTATTGTCGCCAATATCCGACAGTAATACCGTCCAATCGGTGCCTCCATTGATAGATTTGTATACAGCGTTGCCTGTAGAATAATAAACTATTTCCGCATTATCTTTTTGCACTGCCATACCTAATCCAGATACATCACCGTCAAATTGGCGAATGCCCCAATTAAGGTAGCTCCAATTGTTTCCTACATCGTCCGTCCTCCATGCGCCGAATACGTCTCCATAGGCATAAATACGACCATTGTCCGCTTGGGCAAATCCACTTAACCAACCGCCACCATCTAGCGGCACAGCTTTGAACGTCTGAGCTTGGAGTGAGCTAACGGGAACGGCGCTGGTAATAAGCAAAGCAGCTAAAATAAAATAAAACATCTTTCCTAGCGCCGGATAATGTTGGCGAAAATACTTAACATACATCCGCTGGAAGTATAAAAGGAAAAACATGAAGAGTTGGGGTTTTTTTGTCATCTTTTTTTTGCTTTAGTTGTTAGTCGTGATACTATTCTTTTCTTAAAGGAAAGTTGTATGTGAGACGAGCTATGGCCTTAACCTTTATTAATGTATCAATAGCCTAAATCTTATCTCACTATCTTTACTTTACACCAAATATATGCAAAATAATAACCTTTTAAAAGCATATTAAATCTTTAAAAAATTATAATTTTTTCCAGGCAAATTGTCTTGTGTTATATGTCTTAAGTGTCTTTAACTTTGCTTCATTACGTTTAAATGATGATCCGTTTCAGCTGAAATAATTAGTTGAAAATTCTTTATTTTGCACATCATCATGGCCAGATTTTTAGTAAGAATTGACGGTAGTACAAATTGTATAGGATAATCAAGAATAGATGCATTGGCGTATCAATATATTATTGGAAAAAATCTCCCTTCTTGTCATTGAAGAAAAAACAATAAAATACATTGGAATAGAATATTAAGAGCGAGTCATTCTCAGCCTACGTCAAATAAGCGCATTGATCAGTGTGTTGATTTCAATTGCCAAGAATAGAGGCCATTGTCTATATTTATTTTCTGCGGCTTCTTAGATTATAATCACAAGCTTCTTAACTAACTTTAATGAATATCTTGGATCTGAGAAATAAAATTGGTTAAATTATCTATAGTTTTCCATGTAGTATCTCAGGTTGACCTAGGAATATTTATAGGTGAATGATATGTGGTTGATGGACATACGTTATCTATTTTGAAAATCTGAAATTTCTTGGGCCGCAGACCTTTCAATTAGGAAGGTGATTGTTCTGACTTTTCCAAAATGATCAAATGAAAGTTATTATAAATTATTGGCCATTAACCTTCAACTTTGTTGGGATGCACCAATAGATTTATCAATTATGTTGATTTTGGAGATCGATAAATTTACAGATTAAGAAAAGAAAAGTAATAGTTATGAAATTACATTCAAGATGTTTTCAATAACCATTTTCACGAGTGAAGAAAATTACCTGACAAGAAGTTTGTCAGGTAATTGAGCATTTTAATCTCTGATAACGGTAACACTACCTGTCATCTTATCACTTCCGTCTGCTTTGTCAATTACATAGTAATATGTAGCGGTAGGAAGGGGCTTGCCATTTTGCGTTCCATCCCAAGGTTTTGTATACATGCCAGTATTGCTGTATACTTTATCGCCCCATCTATTGAAAATTTCTATGTTTAGTTTATGGAAATTATTGAATCCTTCTATACTCCAAACATTGTTATTGTCATTGCTTCCAGGAGTGAGGACATTGGGAACAAATAGATCGCAGCCATCGTTTTTCTTGACAGTTTTAGAGATAGCGTCACCGCTACCACATTGTGCAGATTTTGGACTTACTTTGATCTGAATCCCTTCTTCAGGGATGTCGGTGTTGTACTCAAACACTATCGTCCCGGTAGCATCGTCTTGGCTCTGTATGTTTACATTGCTTGATGTTTCCCAAACGTAGGTTGTACTCGCTAGGACAGGTAGTATCGTATATGTTTTGATATTCCCCTTACAT
>DASVUU010000056.1:0-5973 GCA_036386935.1 Cytophagaceae bacterium
CGCATTGTTTATAAGGACTTCGATTACTTTATCAGGATGCTGCTGGATCCACTGTCCCAGTGCGTTTTCCACTGAGGTCTCACTTGCTACGTCAAATTGCATGATTTCCCCTTGTCCCTTGGCCTGCTCTATTAGAGCAAGGGTCTTCTGCGCCTCTTTTTCGTTTGTTGCATAGTTGACAAGCACATAGTAGCCCATTTCTGAGAGCTTTATACAAATTGCTCGTCCTATCCCTCGTGACCCGCCAGTAACCAGTGCGTATTTCATTATATCTTTTTTAAATTAATCAGGAGTGAATAAATAGTGATGACAACTTCCTGGGGTGAATAAACTAAGACGTTATTAATCTTTACAAATGACCAATAAGTGAAGTGGCTATTATTTTATAAAATCAAGTTTAGTGTCAAATAAAAATTGCCTTACCGCTTTGAGATCTTTATATTTTGGTAAATCATTTTCAAATTTAGGCACAATTTTTCGTAGTTGGGTGAAAATTTTTGACGATTCGTTGGAAATTCTAGCTTGGAAACCTAAATATTCGATTGCCTGGATGATGGAAATGAAGTGGATAGCTATCACCTCAAAACTATTATCGATCACTTTTCTACTAAGCAAAGCGGCATTCGTTCCCATACTCACTATATCCTGATTGTCATTGTTATTTGGTATGCTATGAACATACATAGGGTAGGAGAGTGTCTGATTTTCGGCTACCGTGGAAGTTGCCGTAAATTGTACCCCTTGCATTCCGAAGTTCAACCCAAGTTTGCCTAAATTGATGAATGGAGGTAAGATATTATTTAGCTTATTATTCATCAGATAATTTAATTGTCTTTCACAAAGCATAGAAAGCTTTGTAATGGCGATTTTTAATTTGTCCATTTCAAGGGCTACATAGTCCCCGTGAAAGTTTCCACCATGGTAGACATCGTTTGCATCACTGTCTATTACAGGATTATCATTTACTGAGTTCAGTTCATTTATGAGGGTTTCTTCGGCGTATTTTATGGTGTCATAGATGGGCCCTAGAACCTGCGGCACACATCTGATCGAATAATATTCTTGAACCTTTTCTCCCAAACTTCCTTCTTCTTTTTTATTACTGTATAGATGTTCGGATCTTTTTCGGATCAAATTTGTGGAATCTAATATGTTTCGCATCGCCGCACTTACCTTTTGCTGGCCAGGATGGTGTTTGACCTTATTTAATTCTAAAGAAAAGTGGTCGTCATAGGATTCAACAATTTCGTTGATCATACAGGACGAAGCAATTGACCAATTGACTAGGTTATGAGCAGCTATAACATTTAATATCCCGATCCCTGTCATTGCGGAGGTTCCATTCATCAAGGCAATACCTTCCCGCATGTAAATCTTTATAGGGGTGATCTGATGTTCTTTAAATACAGCACAAGTTTCCACTATTTTGCCTTCGTAATGTACCTCTCCTTCACCAATCAGACACAGAGCCAAATGAGCCAGCTGCACAAGATCGCCGCTTGCGCCTACGCTTCCATGTTCATAAATAACTGGCAAAATATTTAAGTTTAACAGCTTTACGAGGGTGTAGATTAAATCTATGTGTACTCCCGAATAGCCAAGTGCAAGGCTATTAATTCTGGCTAAGATCAGTGCACGTATAGAGCTTTGAGAGATCAGATTTCCACTCCCCGCACAATGGCTTCTAATAAGGTTGTATTGAAGCTGTACTTGTTCCTGCTCATGTATCTTGTATTCAGCCATGGGGCCAAAGCCAGTATTGATGCCGTATATAACCTTTTCTTTTGAAAAATTTGTAAGGAACAAAAAACTGTGCTCGACTTTTTCAATAGACTTTTTACTTAGTTCTACTTTCGCATTTTTATAAATAACTTCGTAAAAATCGTCAAGCGTTAGAAACCGGTCACCAATTGTAATCATTTGTATTTTCTCCTATAGTAGAAGTATTAATTGTAAAGTTTTTGTTTTAAGGTATTTTTGACCTCTATTTTTAAAGAAGGGTTTTTATCTGCAATTTTACATTTTAATAATGAATTTTGCCTAGTTCAGCCAGACTTTTAGAAAAATCTATATTTATTTCAATAATATATCTTGATAAATCAACACCACTCGGTAATTCTCGTTAGATATATTTTATCTGTAAATTATTAGTTTCTTCATTTAAAATTCAAATACTAAAACCTCCATGACTATTGAAAAAGTAGATGTATTGGTAATTGGCGCAGGCCCCTCAGGCACTGTTGCTGCTTCAATGGTACGTCAAAAGGGATATAATGTTAAAATCGTTGAGAAATTAAAATTTCCCCGGTTTGTAATTGGTGAAAGCCTACTTCCAAGGTGTATGGAGGCGCTTAGTGAGGCGGGCTTTATCGAGGCTATAAAAGCAAAGGGATTTCAGGAGAAATTTGGAGCTAAGTTTGTTCGAAAAGGTAAGATTTGTGACTTCAACTTTTCAAGTCAGTTTACCGAAGGATGGAACTGGACCTGGCAGGTGCCTAGAGAAGAATTTGATAAGACGCTTGCAGATACAGTGCAAGCAATGGGCGTTCCAATTGAATATGAAACCGAGGTGAAAGACATTAAGTTTGAGGGCACAGACTCTAGTACCACCGTTGTAGATATAAGTGGAAATACTAAAGTTATACAAGCCAAATTTATTGTAGACGCCAGCGGGTATGGGAGAGTAATTCCTAGGTTATTTAATTTAGATAAGCCGTCTAACCTACCACCAAGAAAAACACTTTTTGCACACATTAAAGATTCGCGTAGGTTAAATTATGAGGAACCAAACAGAATTACAATCATCGATCATGCCCCAGGGGTCTGGGCTTGGGTAATCCCCTTTTCTAATGGCAATACGTCTGTCGGATTTGTAGGAGAACCGAAGTTTTTTGAGAATTTTTCTGGCACTGTTGAACAGAAATATAGATCAATATTGGCTTCTGAACCATATATTGCCGAACGATTCAGCGATTCTGAATTAGTATTTGAGCCTCGTACCATAGAGGGCTGGTCTATGTCTACGGAGAAGTTTTACGGTGACGGTTATGTGCTAACCGGAAATGTGACCGAGTTTCTTGACCCGATATTTTCCTCAGGTGTAACTTTGGCAACTGTATCTGCATGCACTGCTGGCAAGCTTGTTGCTAGACAATTGCAAGGAGAAATTATTGATTGGGAAAAGGAATTTATGGAGCCAACTATGCAAGGAGTCAATGCCTTCAGAAGCTACGTGATGAGCTGGTATAATGGTAAACTGCAAGAAATATTTTTTGCAGATAAGCCTCTGTTAGAGATCAAAAATCAAATATGTTCTGTACTTGCGGGATACGTTTGGGACCAAAAAAATCCATATGTAAAGCGCCACGACCGGGCAATAGATGCACTTGTAGGTGTAATTCAAATGGAGGCAAGCCACGTCAAAGAACTTTAGTTTCGGTATTAAATTTAAGCTAAAAGAGAAAAGGGAATGTTTCCTGGCATAGGCCCAAATAGTATCGTCCCGTTCTTTTGGCTTCTTAGATTTTTAGTACCAATACTATGTCTTTCCCCTATATCTTTATTTTCTCAATCCACAATTGTTTCGGGTAGGGTAGTCGACAGCGAGTCAAATGAAGCTATTCCCTTTGCCAATATTTTCTTCCAGGGTGTTGTAGGCGGTACTTTTTCCGATCTAGAGGGAAATTTTCTCTTGAAAACAGAGGTCAAGGTTGATTCGCTCACCATCGCCTCTATAGGATATACCTCCAAAACTATACCGTTATTAAAAAGCATTAATCAGAAAATCAATGTCTCATTATCGCCCGAGGCATCTGGGATGGAGGAGGTAGTAGTGACAGCTAGAAAGGAGGATCCGGCCTATGCGATCGTTCGAAAGATTTTGAAAAACAAGTCATTGAACCACCGCGAAAACCTTAGAAGCTATCGATACGAAAATTATGCTAAAACTACCATCGGAATAAAAAACGTTGACGATCAATTTAGGAGAAAACGCATATTAAAACCCTTCCAATTTATTTTTGAAAACATCGACTCCACAGAGGAGACACCTTTCCTACCTATATTTTTCACGGAAGCAATATCAAACATCTATTATAAAGAAAAAGATAAGAATAAAACTGTTGTAGAGGCAGTGCGGTCATCGGGTATCAAGAATAATGGGATCCTAAATCTTTTTGCTGGCTTTTCTAATTCGTTTTATGTGTATGATAATTTTATAAGGTTGTTTGGTAAAAGCTTTATAAGTCCGATTTCCAATACCTGTTTTTCACACTACAAATTCGAGTTGCTGGATAGTGCCTATAAAGACAATCAATGGTCTTATAAAATAGAATACCGACCTAAAAGGAAGCAGGAGTTTACTTTCGAAGGTGAGTTTTGGGTTGCTGATACCTCATTTGCACTATTAGATATCCGCGGAGTCTTGCCGAAAGACGCCAATATTAATTTTGTAACTGCGATGAAATTTTACCAACAATATGGTATAGTCTCCAAAGCCTCTATGGTATTAAGCGACCAGATGCTTGCTCATGGTGAGGTCTTTGTTCCCCATGAAGGAAAAGCTCAAAAATTTTTTTGCAAGGCATATTCCTCCAATAGAGAGATCAGAATAAATGAAGATATAGCTGATGAAATATTCAAAGGCGGCACAACGATCTACGCAGATAGTGCTTCGCTCTATGACGATAGCTTTTGGAAAAACAAGAGGCACGATTCGCTTAGCAGAAATGACAAAGCTCTGTATGGTCTTATTGACTCTTTGAAAAAGGTACCCATGTTTCAAAATTATGTGGCAATATTTACCGGTTATAAAACATTTAAGTTTTTGGAAATAGGACCCCACTTTAAGCTTTATAATTACAATCCAGTAGAAGGAAGCAGGCTACGGCTTGGTTTTAGAACAAATCCGCTGTTAAGCAAAGACATGTTAATTGATGGGTACACTGCCTATGGCTTTAGAGACGAAAAATTTAAATATGGAATTGGATTAAAATATTTTTTCAATAAAAATCCTCGGGTACTAATAGGTGCAAATTTCAAGCATGATGTGGAACAACTTGGATGGACACAAAACCTGTTTAGGATGGATGACAATTTCTTGTATTCTATTTTCAAAATAAATCCAAACAACAAACTAAATAGAGTCGAAGAGGGTAGGGTCTTTTTTGAAAGAGAATGGGTAAAAGGTTTTTCTAACACTATTCTATTTCGCCGTAGCGTTGCGATGCCCGCAGGAAAGCTTAGTTATACTTACTTTTCTGAAAATGTATTGTACAACGTACCCACGATACAGACCACAGAGGTTTCATTGATAACCCACCTAGGTATCAAAGAAAATTTTATCAATGGAGATTACAACAGGGTAAGCTTGGGAAGTAAATATCCCATTTTTGATTTAATGTATACGAAAAGCTTAAAAGGGTTTAAGAGTGATTATTCCTACCAAAAATTTGTGTTGGCTATAAAGCAAAGAATTGGATTGAGAAATTTAGGGTTCATGAAGTTGCGAGGAGAAACTGGTAAAATATGGGGCGCGGTTCCTTTTCCACTCTTGGAACTTCACGAAGGTAATCCCACACTTTTCTTTGATGAAATCTCTTTTAACACCATGAATTTCTTCGAGTTTGTAAGTGATCAATACGTAAGCGGTAACCTGTCCTATCATTTGGATGGTTTTTTATTCAATAGAATTCCCTTATTCAGGAAGCTTAAATGGCGGGAAGTGCTATCTGGAAAATTTGTGGTCGGGAGTTTGAAAGAATCGAACAAGTACATTCTGAACCTCCCAGACAATATGTTTTCACTCAACAAACCTTTTTACGAGGTAGGGGCAGGTATAGAAAATATTTTTAGATTTATTAGGCTAGACGCCGTCTGGAGGTTAAGCTACCTTGACCATCCAAACATAAAGAAGGTTGCCGTAAAGGGTAGCGTTCACTTTAATTTTTAGAAGGTTTATAGCGCATCGCCTTC
>DASVUU010000057.1:0-1911 GCA_036386935.1 Cytophagaceae bacterium
ACAAGCTTATCCGAAACTACATATACAAAGGGCCCGTGCTAGAATGGTACTTACGGATTAAGCTAAAATTTGAGCAAAATTACCTTCCGTTTGATGCGATTATTCCGAGAGAATGTACAATTACAGACCTCGGCTGCGGATATGGGTTTTTGAGCTATATGCTTAGTTTTATTTCCTCACGCAGAAAAATAATAGGTGTGGACTATGATGAAAACAAAATTGATGTAGCAAATAATTGTTTCTCAAAAAGCGATAAGACAACATTCGTTTGTGCAGACGTAACAAACTTCTTGATCCAGCCTTCGGATGTGTTTATCTTAAGCGACGTCCTACATTATTTGCCAAAAGAGGCGCAAAAGAACCTTGTCCATTCTTGTCTAGATAATTTGAACAGTAATGGAAAAGTAATCATAAGAGAAGGTGACAGAAGTTTGTCTAAGAGGCACAAGGGTACCAAGCTGACGGAGCTATTCTCTACAAGAATCTTAAAGTTCAATAAGACCTCCAATGACCTTTTCTTCTTATCCGCAAAGGAAATATTTGATTTGGCAAGTGAAAGAAATATGCATGTGGGCATGGTTGATAAAAATAAGTTTACATCGAATGTGATGTATATTTTAAGCCCTTTGTGACGTAGCATTTGATGGAAAAATTTGATGTTGTAATAGTCGGTAGTGGTCTGGGAGGGCTGGAATGTGCAAACATTCTTAGTAAAGAAGGATATAGTGTCTGTGTGCTAGAAAAGAACCGTCAGTTTGGAGGCAACCTTCAGACTTTCGTCCGTGAAAAATGTATATTAGACACAGGGGTTCATTACATAGGAGGCCTCAGTGAAGGTCAAAATCTTAACCAGATATTCAAATATCTTGGGATTATGAGTAAGCTGAAGCTGAAGAAAATGGACGAGGAGGGGTTTGATGTAATCTCTTTTGAGGGCGATAATGAGGTATACAAATATGCCCAGGGTTACGACAGGTTTTACGATACCTTGCTTGAAAAATTTCCTAAGGAAAAATATGGTCTAAGGAAATACTGCGATAAGCTATTGGAGATAAGTTTACATTTCCCGCTATTCAATTTAAAGGTAGCAAGTGGCGAAGTAATCCAATCTGATGCGCTTGAAATAGATACGAAAGGATATATAGATTCCATAATAACAGATCCGAAACTTAGAAATGTTTTAGCTGGCACCAATCCACTTTACGCAGGTGAAGCAGACATGACCCCGCTTTACGTGCATGCCCTAATCAATCATTCTTATATAGAAAGTGCGTGGAAATGCGTCGATGGCGGCTCGCAAATTGAGCGACACCTGTCTAAGAACCTAAAAGCAAATGGCGGAGTGATGAGGAACTACAGTGAAGTAAATAAGTTTCTTTTTGACGGTGACAAGATCCGATTTGCACAATTGACAAATGGAGAGTGTGTTGAAGGTAAATATTTTATTTCAAACTTGCATCCAGCCTTAACAATTGAGATGGTGGGCCAGGATAAGATAAGGAAGGCCTACCGAAGTAGAATTCAAGCGTTAGAAAATACTACCTCTGTTTTTGTCGTAAACCTGATCCTGAAAGAGAATAGCTTCAAATATCTAAATTTTAACAGATATCATTATAGCACTAACGACGTATGGGCATGTATAAAAGCGCCCAATAAATGCATGCCTTCTGGTTTTGCTATGTATACCCCGGCATCCTCCAAGTCTGAGGAATATGCAGATAGCATAATTTTATTGTCTTATATGGACTACTCAGATGTTGAGAAATGGGGAGATTCCCACCACACTATTCCAAGAGGGTCGGAAGATAGGGGTGAGGGATACAGTGAATATAAAAACCATTGCGCGGAAAATCTTATCGATATGCTTGAAAAATTGTACCCTGATATCAGATCTAAGATTAAGTCCTATTA
>DASVUU010000058.1:0-6771 GCA_036386935.1 Cytophagaceae bacterium
TACTTATATTCGATTTATCAGTCAATACTATACAAGCTCACTCAAGATTACACAAATCAATTTTTTTAACATAAAATATACTTACAATGGCTTTAAAAGAACAAATAGAAGGCGACATAAAAAAAGCAATGTTAGCCAAAGATAAAGATTCGCTAAGGGCGCTTAGAGGGATAAAATCGATGATATTGCTGGCTGAAACCGAAAAGGGTGCAAAAGAAGAACTGACGCAAGAATTAGAAATAAAACTCCTTACCAAAGCGGCAAAACAAAGAAAAGAATCAGCTGAAGTATATAAAACGCAAGGAAGAGAAGACTTGCAAAAAATTGAGCTTGATGAGCTTGCTATTATTGAAAAATATTTACCGAAGCAATTAAGTGAGGAAGAGGTAACAGAAAAGATTAAAACCATCATTGCTGAATCTGGTGCTAAAGGACCAGGCGACATGGGCAAAGTCATGGGGCTTGCGACTAAGCAATTTGCTGGGCAAGCTGATGGAAAAGTAGTTTCAGCTCTTGTAAAAACCTTGCTCAGTCAATAGTGGCAGACAAGTTGTTCCTTACGCCTGATATTATTTTAATAGGTTTGCTAGCATTAGGCTTTTATCAAGGATACAAAAAGGGTTTAATAGTGGAGCTTATAACGATTTTCGCGTTTATCGTGGGAATAATATCAGCTTTTCGACTTCTTCACAGAGGCATAGAATTGCTTAGGCCTTACATACATTCCGAAAGATGGATAGTGCCTGCTGCCTTTGTGTTGATTTTTGCGGGAGTATATTTTGGCATAAGCCTTTTTGGTAAGAGATTAAAAAGTGTTATACATTCTACCCCCCTGGGAAAGGCAGATAATGCAGCGGGAGGGATCTTAGGTCTTATCAAAATGGCATTTAGTTTAAGTGTTCTTATATGGATTTTTAAGAACATCGGTTTGGATAATTTCTATCGTGACTATGTTCAAAAGTCATATATCTACCCGTTGCTTTCCGAGTTTGCTCCAGCGTTGACAAAATACATTACTTATATTATTCCCTTTCAAGATATTTTCGCGTTGGTAAAAGAGCAATTAAAAACATTTAAATAATATTTGGGCCCTACCATTTTAATAATCGACAACTACGATTCGTTCACTTTCAACCTGGTAGATTATTTTACACAGCTGGGAGCAATTTGTATTGTCAAAAGAAACGATGTCCCATTGTCAGAAATACTCGAATTACAATTTGATTCAATTGTTCTGTCTCCCGGGCCTGGTAAACCGTCAGAAGCAGGCATCTCTCTTTTAATTTTAGGACATTTCTATCGGTCTAAGCCCATCTTAGGCATTTGTTTGGGTCATCAAGCCATAGGAGAATTTTTTGGAGCAAATCTGAAGAAGGCTTTGAAGCCTATGCATGGCAAGCTCTCTGAAGTAATTTCTAGGCCTCATTCAATATTTTATAATGTCCCTGGAAGATTCAGGGTGGTAAGGTACCATTCATTGAAAATAGACCAATTGCCCGCATGCCTGGAAAACCTAGCCCAAACTCTAGAAGGAGAAATAATGGCAGTAGCCCATAAAGACCTCCCAATCATTGGGATTCAGTATCACCCTGAGGCTTACCTCACCGAATATGGGTTACAGATTGTAAAGAATTGGATAGGCATGTCTACAAAAAAGTAGATTAATTCAAGGTCTTTATTAATAATTAAGAACCTTTTGAGTTAATCTTTAAAACCCATTCTAAAATTATTCACAATTGATAATTGGTCAAGTTTGTTTTACTTTGCAAATTATCAAATAAAATTTATAGGCTAATATGGCTTTTTCAATAAAGGAAGAAAGCGGTTTTAAATATCTAGAGGAAGGCCAAGGAGAGGCGATATTGCTATTGCATGGTTTGTTTGGAGCATTGAGCAATTGGGAGGGTGTGGTAAGGGAGTTTTCTAAAAACTATAATGTTTTAATCCCGGTTATGCCTATCCATGAGATGCCCATTAAATCTGCCTCTGTAGATGGTTTAGTTACTTTTATTGAAGAATTTGTAAAGTTTAAAAATCTTTCAAACATGACCTTATTAGGCAATTCCCTAGGGGGCCATGTTGGTTTAATTTTTACATTGCGTAACCAAGAAAAAGTAAAAAAACTGGTTCTAACAGGCAGCAGCGGGCTATTTGAGAATTCGATGGGCGGGTCATTTCCTAAAAGAGGAAGTTATGAATATGTGAGGGAAAGGGTGGCTTATACATTTTATGATCCTAAGGCAGCAACAACCGAACTAGTTGATGAGGTTTTTGCAATAACGAAAGACATACCCAAATGTATCAGGATAGTTGCTTTGGCTAAATCCGCACAGCGGCATAACATGGCAAAAGATATAACTAGAATCAACGTACCGACCTTATTAATATGGGGTTTGAACGATACAATCACGCCACCTATTGTTGGTCATGAATTTAATAAACTAATTCCTGGTTCAACACTTAGGTTTATAGACAAATGCGGCCATGCGCCTATGATGGAGCTTCCTCACAAATTCAATAGTATAGTGGCTAAATTCATGAAAGTTTAATGATAGCAGAAGAGCTGATAAATCAAATGTTGCCTCCACTGAAAGTAACAGACTCAGCGAAGAAGGCTATAGCATGGATGGATGAATTTCGAATTTCGCAGCTGCCCGTTGTCGATAATGAAAATTATATGGGTTTTATATCTGAAAATACCATATTGGAATCAGGAGACCTGAATCAGGAGGTATCCGCTTTGCCTCTGGAATCTACGGAGATATATGTCAATGCACGTACCCACTTTTACGATGTTATTAAACTTGCGATGAAAAATAAGCTACAGTTGGTAGCAGTCGTAGAGAATAAAAAGTTTCTAGGAGTAATTTCAGTAAATGAAACCGCCACTGCCATTGCTCAAATGTTTGCGAGCCAAGGCCCTGGCGGCATCATCGTTTTGTCACTAAAAGATACCGACTATTCTCTATCTCAGATTAGTCGTTTGGTAGAGTCAAACGATGCAAAAGTATTAAGTGCATTCGTTGTAAATGATGAATTAGACCCTCATTATATCAAATTGACGCTGAAATTAAATAAGTCAGACCTCACTAGAATTATCGCCACGTTCGAAAGATACGATTATAAAATCATCGCCAATTTTCAAGAGACAGAACTTCTTACGAATGACAGGGAAAGATTGGACATGCTTTTCAAGTATTTGAATATTTGATACCAAGATGAAAATCGCAATACATGGTCGCCCCTTTCCAGATGATAATTTGCCTTTTATCCGAGGCATGTTCGATTATCTCGCTATAAAGAAGGTAAGCATGCAATTGTATGCACCCTTTGCGAATTTCCTAGAGAAAAAAGGAATTTACGTCAAATCAAAACTATACACCACCGGTGCTGAATTGTTGAAGCCGGACTTTATCCTCAGTGTCGGGGGAGATGGTACTCTATTAGAAACGGTCACCTTTGTTAAAAAAAAAGAAATTCCAATTTTAGGTATCAATGCAGGTCGTTTGGGTTTTTTAGCAACGACACCACGAGAAAAAATTACTGAGTCTTTGGACGCTCTATTTACCGGTGATTTTAGATATGATGATAGGTCACTTATTAGATTAGAATCTGAAGAGGATATTTTTAATGGGCTCAATTTCGGCCTCAACGAATTCACCATTCTAAAAAAGGACACCTCTTCAATGATCGTCGTACATACCTATATTGACGGTGAATATTTAAATTCGTATTGGGCAGATGGACTTATTGTTTCTACTCCAACCGGGTCAACTGGATATTCGTTAAGCTGTGGTGGACCCTTGGTTTTACCTCAGTCTAACAATTTTATTATTGCACCAGTTAGTCCTCATAATCTTAACGTGAGACCCATAATAGTTTCTGATAATTCCGTTATATCCTTCAAAATCGAAGGTAGAGGAAAGAATGTTTTGGTTTCCTTAGACTCTAGGTCCAAGACTGTACCAGCCAGCATAACCTTGAAGGTAAAAAAGGAATCCTTTAAAGCAAGATTAGTTGAAGTACAAGGATATAACTTTTTGGAGACCCTTCGCAATAAGCTCAATTGGGGTTTAGATCTAAGAAATTAGATTAAAAACAAATCCTCCAACCTACCGACCTTTTATTTCGTAAGATCAAAATATTTTTAATATGAAAGGATGTCTTTACGAAACTCACCATCATCCAAATTATTTCAAGATAGCGCCCTAGCTCAGAGGTTTAAGAAAATTATATGTAATAGTTTACTAATAGCTTTTTTTGTTTTTGCTGCCCTTGAAGGCAAGTCACAAGCTTTTAATAAAAAAAATAGATATGGAAGCTACGGATTTAGTTTAGGGGCCATGAATTACATTGGTGAACTAGATCCGAATCCAAACATATTAAGTCCTGGATTGAAGTTTACGCGATACAATATTGGGTTTTCGATGTCGGAAAGGCTATTCCCGCGATTTACGGGGAGAGGAAACGTTTCCTATGGACGGATTATTGCGGATGATTATGAAAACGCCTCCTACAATGAAAAGAATAACATTTATAGGAAAATTAGAAATTTATCTTTTCGTAGCTATGTCTTCGAATTAAAAGGCGACATAGTCATCGATCTTTTTGAAAACAGACAAAATTTTAGAAAACGGCCCGATTACGTTCCCTACGTCTTTATTGGATTAGCATTTTTTAGATTTGACCCCAAAGCGAATCACAATGGTGAATGGGTAGCTCTCCAACCAATACAAACGGAAGGAAAAAAATATTCTTTAAATCAAGTGGCCGTGCCATTTGGTATAGGCTTTAGATATAAAATTGGCAAAAGCTGGGACTTAGCTTTTGAAATGGGTTGGAGGTACACATTGACAGATTATTTAGATGATGTCAGCACAAGTTACATAGATAAGACTACTTTAGGAACGCCTGGCACTGCCGGGTATGATTTAGCTGACAGATCGTTGGAATCCTATAGTCGCGACCCAATAATACAAAAGTTTGTTGACGAAAAGCAAGGTGGACTTGTGAAAGATGCTGAAGGAAGAGTGAGCAGCGTCAACGGATTTGGAAATAAAGGCGACCAACGCGGGGACCCTAATAGAGATTGGTATGTGGTGACTGGTTTCCATCTTACACACATATTACCAGGAAGGGTGATTTGCCCTAAGTTTAGATAATAATCTTAAAAGTTTCCCGTTCACAATTGGTGAAACTTTTAAATCTTACCCATATCATACTTAAGTCTGGTTCCTTTTTTATATTTTCGTCCGGTCTATACTTTAAATTATATATCGGATGAGGTTGTTTATAATTTCTTTTAGCCTTCTATGCTTAATAGATGCCCGATATTTATCTGCACAAAATAATGAGATAGGCGGTTCGCTAGGACTATGCAATTATAAAGGTGAATTATCGCCGTTATTACCAAATCCTTTATTTTTTAGACCAGGGGCAAGCATATTCTACAGGAGGAATTTTAGTCCAGTAGTTTCAATTAGGTTGTCTTTGACAGCAGGTTGGCTTTCTGGCAATGAGAAGAACGCTTCGACCCCTATGTCCGATGTCCGGAACGGGGCATTTAGCGGCCTTTTTGGAGAATTGGCGGGCATGGTGGAGTACAATTTTTTGAATTATAGAGACTTCAATCAACCATACGAATTTACCCCTTATATCACCACAGGTTTAGGCTTATACAACTTCTCTGTAACTAGCAATGCCTACGACCCGGACGGTTTTTATACTCAGATATGTTTACCAATTGGTATGGGATTCAAATACACTTTAGGTAAACAATGGAATCTTGGAGGAGAGTTCGTTGGAAGGCGAGCAACAGATTTCCTAGATGGGCTCAGCGATAATGTAAATTCTTCGAACAAACAATTGGGTGATCCGATAGATGCAGATTGGTATTATTATGCCGGCATCAGTATCAGTTATACTTTTTATAATGTCCAATGTCCTGGTCACCATCAATTCAAAAAATGATCTGATCTCTAAATAAATAAAGAACCACATTATTGGCAACAAGCCATCTAATTGTTTTTAAAGGTCAAAGCTTTTTGTACTTTTGCAAATTGTTTTCCGTTACGTGCAAGGCTAATTCCCAGTGAAATCATAGAAATGAGTCTTAAAGAAAAAATTGATCAGACAAATTTACCTCGTCATATTGCCATTATTATGGATGGTAATGGACGGTGGGCGAAGAAACAGGGTGCTCTACGGCTTTTTGGTCATAATAATGCTGTTAAGTCTGTGCGTGATATTACAGAAGCATGTGCGGAAATTGGGATTGAATACTTAACGTTATATGCCTTTTCAACCGAAAACTGGAGCCGTCCAGAAGATGAGATTAAGGGTCTTATGGAACTACTAGTAGCTACCATAAGCAGCGAAGTAAAAACCTTGAATAAAAATAGTATTCGGTTGAACGCCATCGGCAATATCGCGGATCTACCTGAGAAATGTCAAAAGGCCTTAAGCAAGGCGATTGCAGATACAAAGGATAATACTAGACTTACGTTAAACCTTGCTTTGAGCTATAGCGGACGATCTGAGATTATACAAGGAGTAAAAAAAATAATAAAAGAAGTAAAAGAGGGAAGGCTTACTGAAAGCGATTTAGATGAAAATTTATTTAGTAATTACCTATATACCTCAAATATCCCAGACCCGGAATTGCTGATAAGAACCAGTGGTGAATACAGAATAAGTAATTTTTTGCTTTGGCAGGTGGCCTATTCGGAATTGTATTTTACCGAGGTACTTTGGCCTGACTTTAGAAAAGAA
>DASVUU010000059.1:0-2821 GCA_036386935.1 Cytophagaceae bacterium
AGTGAATAGAAATGCACCGAATTCAGTGAACATCTGGCAAACGGCAGGTGGAAACCTAGCGGAGGGCACTATATGGGCACAGGACAAATCGAACGGTGCGAATGAAAATAATCTACCAGGGCAAAATGGTGCTTCAGGCAGAATGAGGGGATCTCCATGGGAGACACAGATTGATCTTTGTAATTACCTTAACCTAGATATGTGGATCAACTTACCCGTGCTAGTTGACGACGATTACGTCAGGAACTTGGCATTGCTGCTGAAGCAAAGATTAAAACCAACGCTCAATGTAAATGTCGAGATTGGTAATGAGTTGTGGAATTTTTCTTTCCCATTCATGTCCAGTCGATATCTGATCCAAACGCTTGGATGGGAATATAAATATGGCACTCCCGAACAAAAGAAAATCTTTGGTGGAACGCTTTGCCCCGGGTGTGGTTTGACAGACACTGCAAGGGGTACAAACGAATATCAGGGTTTAAATTTTGAGGCCGGCCGTCGCTGGGTAGCCCGCCGACTAAAAGAGCATGCAGAATCTTTTGCTACGGTCTTTGGATGGCGAGAACAAGGTGGAGAAGTTGGAACAAAAATTCGCATGGTATTGGCAGGTCAGTTCTACGGCTCACATGGAAATGGATGGAATATAGGGCCGGGAATTGAATTTTTACAAAAGGCCTACGGAGAAGATGCACCTTCAAAATATCTATATGCGGTGGCGGTAGCTCCTTATTTCGGTCCATCCGCTAGCCCTGAGAAGGAAACCAAAGACGCGTTTATAAACATGTCTGTCGAGGACGTTGATAAGAGAACCAATCTCAGCATTGACTCCTATTTTCAGGAGTTTTCAACAACTCCAAAAACATCAGACTCAAAGCTTGTATACCAAGGCAACTTCTTGGAGGGACTTTTTGCTAAAGCAAAGATGTTTGGGCTGAAGCTTTTTAGCTATGAGGGAGGGAATGAGATCAACACCGCGGGTGTAAGTTGGGATGATGGTCAATCAGTTGCTTGGAACCATCTTAAAAATACTGATGCCTACTTGTCTTCTACTAACGCTGCAGCTGGCACAAAAAGATTCTTTGATCAATGGTACGGCTGGTTTGGATATGATGCAATGTTCATGAAGAACGGTGATTATCAAAGTAGTCCCATGGGTGGTTACGTGATGTCGCATACTCTTAATGAAAATCTTCCGATGCGAATGGAGTATGCTCGAATTGCCAACAGCCCTGCGCCTCCATTAAGCAAAGAACGGGGAAATGTCCTGTCAGGAGATCCTGTGACTTTATTAGATGCTCGTAAGATCGGTGGTTATGATTCTGACTGGGAAAATCATCTGGGATATCCGGTAAGCCGCTATACTACCGTTAGCAGCTCCGACTTTTCACTTAAATCCGACAATTCATATGACAGTCCCTTCATTATTCGCTGTGAAAAAGGAGGAAGATATAAGTTATCGTTAGAAAGAGGTATTGTCAACGGAAGTCTATCCGACGATAAAAAGTGGCCAACCTATATCGATATTTATCTAAATGGAAAGCTACTAGTTTCAGGGCAAAACATACCTGTGCAGACAATCAGCCGAAAGATTAAATATGATGTCGATGGCTTGGAGAGGACATTTGGCTTCACAAATGAAATTGAAATTGACATCCCTTATGGAGTACATGTGTTAAGAATTAAACCTTCTGTTCCTACCGCTGTGAGACCGGCTAACGGGGGTTTTTATGGCGGCTCTAGTCTTTATACCAATAATCTAGAGTTGGCCCGATATCAGTTTAAATTTGCAAGTGGTTTGGTACCACAGAAACCTAAAGGAATTGTGGGCGATACAGCAGTCTGTAAGAACAATAGCAAAGCAGTGTATCAAGTTTCAACGATAGACGCCGGAGTGTGTGAATATGTGTGGTCAGGACTGCCTGCTGGCGCGACCATTTTACCCAATGAGGCTGCTACGCGCGCTAACCCCCAATTTTCGCTCTCTGGCCAGGGGACAGGTAAAATATATATAGATTGGGGCTCTGTTAGCACTGGGGAGTATTCCTTGAAGTTAGTAGCTAAAAACTCAGCTGGTCTGAGCGATGCGCTGACATTTAAAGTGAAGGTTCAAACATGCGGATTTGAAATTGTTTCTCCTCCTGTTTGTAAAGGTAAAGTGACAGACTTTAAGCCTGAGCCTATGGTGGGTATTTCCAAATATATCTGGGACAATGGCGAAATTGGAAAACCAGATAGGTTTACAACACAAACAGACGGCACCCCCTATTCTCATGTATATGCTACCGCGGGGACTTACACAGTATCACTTAAAACCATCGATGCGTCTAATAAGGAGAGATTTTACTTTAACACCGTAACCGTCACCGCATGTGGCGTGCCAATAGTCGTCAGTCCAATAGAGTATTGCAAGGCTCAAGTTTCGGCAAGTCTTTCAGCGGTATTGAGCGGCACGGGTACAAATCTTCGGTGGTATACAACATCCATAGGAGGCCAAGGAGGTTCGACTGCACCGACTCCTAGTACAACCGTTGCCGGTACTACAAAGTATTGGGTGTCTCAAATGAATGGAGGAGCTGAAGGGGAACGCGCTGAGATCGTTGTGAAAGTAACAGACTGTACTATTACTGAATCCAAGGAAACGAGGGGCAAATCATTGCTGACAACCTACCCTAACCCTTCAAATGGCATTCTCTTTCTAAGCTTGAGCGATGCAGGAATGCAATCCGTCGAAGTGATGGATGTACATTCAAAACTTGTTAAGTCGGTAGACTTGGATTTCAGCAATCCGCTGCAGGAATTGAATCTGAGCGATCTCAATGGT
>DASVUU010000060.1:0-2725 GCA_036386935.1 Cytophagaceae bacterium
ATAGTTTCCTTTGTAAGTAGAACCAATTATCTGGGACGCACCCTGGCAAATGGTATTACTTTTACCTGAGATCACCGGTGGTATATCCGCAAGACAGTTTGACTTGGAAGTGATGGTCAAATGATAATCCTCAGTTTCGCCATTATCCAATACTGTGTTACAGTCACCACTTCTATAGGTAAGGGTCGCACTTGCATTGGTACTGATAATCCTTAAAGTGACAATAGATTTTGCATATTCTGGCACTAATATATTGATTCCTGATGCCGTTCCCGAAGGTATCACACCCAAATTATAAAACTCTCCTACCGTTTCGAAAGCTCCATCACCGTCGAAATCTATATATGCAGCCACGGTCTGTGCGCTTTTTCCAACCTGTACTGTCAATCTATTAATTGTACCGATCGATAAGGTTGTAGTGGCACTATACAGTTCATAATTCCCGGTCTTAGGGCAAGCAGTCTGATTTTGAATTAAACCTAAGCCAACATTGCCAATGTAGTCCTCATTATTACACGCAAACTTGTATTTAGGAGGACAGATAGTGGTTTGAGAATAGCAAGCATAAAACGAAAAGACAGCAGTAAAAAACGACAATACATATTTCATAAAAAGCTGAAAAAGGAAGGTTAAAAGAAAAATCAAAAACTAAATTTGTATATTTTTATTTAAAAAGCATAAAACTTAAAAAAATAAAAAACTCATAAAGTACTATTAATAAATTAATTACTTCATAGGTAACCTTCCTATACTGGAATAATTTGTGGATACTATTCAGGCCCTGCGCACGGGTTGCCATGGGTATCTATTTACATTATGATTAGATTTGACCATGGAATTCGGAAACGTACAAAGTTTGGAGGGTATTGATCTTGTTTTACCCCGCGATCATTCTTTCACCAAAGAAGTCTTAGCTAATGGACAAAGTAAAAAGATAACGCCCAATGTATATGTTGGCTGCGCAAAATGGGGACGAAAAGAATGGGTAAATATGCTTTATCCCAAATCTGTGAAAGCTGCCGACTTCCTTGACTACTATTCAAAGCAATTCAACGCTGTTGAGCTTAATGCTAGCTTCTATGGACTTAAGAAAACAGACGTGCTAAATTGGAAATCCAAAGTTCCAGACCATTTTAAATTTTGCCCTAAGTTTCCTTCAACTATAAGTGTAAAAAAGACGATTAAAGAGAATCCCAAGGCTGAAAGGTTTATTGATACCGTAAGGTTATTTGAACACAATCTTGGGCCCGTATTTTTAATGCTAACTGACAAGGTCAAGGCAAAGGAATTTGACAATCTTCAAAACTTTATCAACGAGCTCCCTACTGATGTTAATTTCCAACTTGAGCTGCGAAATGAGGAATGGTACCAAAATCAACAGTTGTTTGATGATCTGACAAACCTCCTTCACTCCAAAAAAATTGGGTTTGTTATTACTGATGTAGCAGGGCGAAGGGATATTCTTCATCAATGTCTGACAACCTCGCAAGCTTTTGTCAGATTTCAGGGCTATAATTTGCATCCGTCTGACTATAAAAGAATCGATGAATGGGTCCTGAAGGTAAAGGGGTGGTTTGACTTAGGATTGAAAGAGTTGTTCTACTTTTTGCATGAACTTGACGAAACTCATACACCAGCGGCCTGCGAGTATTTTATAAAGAAGCTGAACAAAGCATGTAACCTAAAGCTACAGAATCCACAATTTTTAAAATAAAAGCATTTCTCGTGGATTGAGCAGCGAATACATCATTTGTATAGCATCTTTGGGCTAATTATCAACAAAATGCAAACCCCAATTTTTACAATGCGTATCTAAGATTATAATCTCAAATCTTATGAAGGGACTCATTTTGTTAATCTCACTTTCCGCTTTTATTCTCAGCTCATGCAATTATGGATACTATGATCAAAATTGGAGACCCCATTCAGAACATAAAGCTAAAAAGGGCTTTCATAATAAATAGACTTGTTAAACTTCATTGTTGACAAAGATTACATCAAGTTGCTCTAACGTTATCAGAGTAAAATCTGCGACGTTGAACTCCGTTTCGGCTAGCTCCTCACTAGAATGAGTCGAAAGAATTCCTACTACTTTGCAACCCGCGTCCTTTGCTGCCTTTACTCCAGCAAGTGAATCTTCAAAAACAATACAGTCGGAGGGTTTTAGCCCAAGTGCAGCTGCCGTCTTTAAGTAAATTTCTGGATCGGGCTTGCCTCGAGTAACAAATGTCTCGTCAAGAATAATATCGAAGTAATTTGTAAGATTAGTTTTTTCTAAAGTAAACCTGACATTGGCCGGAGGTGCTGAGGTCCCAATAGCTTTGGGTATTTTGTTGCGTTCCAGCAGATCTAAAAAACCCACAATGCCTCTTAATGGCTCGATCGCTTTGTCATAAATTGATCTAAAAAGAGATTCCTTCTCTTCCGCGTAAAATTCCAGTTTATCCTTGTCAACATCACCGAAAAGGTTGGGAATCCAGTCCTTGTTGGCTCTGCCAAATATCTTATCTCTTAGATCCTTCTCACTTAAGTTGAATCCATGTTTCTCCACAAATTTCAAAAGTGCTGTTTTGTGGAATGGATTGCTGTCAACTATTACCCCATCCATATCGAAGATTACTCCATAATTTCTCATTCCAGATCTTTTTCAGCTTTTATAGTTTTTCTTGACTTCCATTCAAAATTTTCTCTGTAGAAATCTTTTTCCCAGACGGCATGCTTTGAG
>DASVUU010000061.1:0-5897 GCA_036386935.1 Cytophagaceae bacterium
AGGAGGCAAGGAGTAGGAACGAATAGCCTGGCCTTTAGGCTCGCCCAAAATTACCCAATTATAAACCGTTAGCAAATGCTAAAAATTTAGAAAATATCATTTCCAATTGACATATATTTTATTGGAATTCGTGACTGAATATTTATTCATGTAATAATTTCCTTCGTTATTCTGAAAAAACCTAATCGCGGAAAGTATGAACGACTCAGAACTAGCCCCCCTATATGCACTGACCATGTACTGCAAATCGGACCTGTAAATGGGATCGACATATTCTTCAGAGCTCTCAAAGACCGACGGGTAGATTCCAAGATAGGGGTATACTTCTACTTTTGAAAGCTCTCTATTATGATCATAGTAATCATAGCCTACCATAAGTTCATTTGTGGTATTTACAAACGTTAGATATTTTACCTTATCGCCTCTTACTTTGGCTAGTTCTTGTTCTTTGTTGGTATTGTCATTTTTCTTAAAAACAACCTTGTACACATAGCCAATTTCCGGGTCAAATGAAGTGTAGCTGTAAGCAAGATCATTGTTGGAGGAGATGGATATTAAGTGCAAATCCGGAGACATGTTGGATGGTACGCCAGAATAAGTAATGGAGGGAATATTCATTGCTGGGCCAAAAAAGTTAATCTTACCGTCAATGAGCATATATAACGTTTGATCGTCTTGGCTCCAGTCCATAGACTGCACGTTGGTGAATTGAAACAAGGTATTCAGCGTATTGCCTAACGTATCAATTATAACGGGCGTACCGCTTGAATTTAGATAGGCGAGCTTATCTCCCTTATGAGTGACTCTGATTTCTTTCTTTTCTGTAGTGGAAGAAAAAGTAAGCTGCTTTGGGATGCCATTGAATGTCTTCAGGTAATAGACATCATTTTCTAGTATGAATGCCACATTGCCGATTGTCGGATTTTTCTTTGCCTCAATTTTGTCTATTACATCTTTGGAGACAAAAGGGCTTTCCTTTTTACAGTGAACAAAAATAAAGGCCAATACTAGAAATATGTGCAGGCGTCTCTTCATAGAATTAATTTGATTAAAGTCTGATATAAGTTCCTAATTGCAGAGAAGCAAAATGATTGGCGCTACCAATATTGGAATTGTAAGATGAGCTCTGTTGGTCAGAGCTTCCTAAGGAAAAATATAGGTTATATTTTGCTTGTAGTGTCAACCCTACCTTCTTTGAAAGATTGTAATTTATACCAGCCTTAGGTGCAAGCGCGCCTTTGCCTTCAATTGCCTCACCTTCTTCATCAATAACTTTGTCCTTTGTATGATAACTGTAAATTACGTAATAGTAGCCAAAATCGACACCCCCGAAAAGTTCAAATTTTTCATTTAATAAAAAGTCTATTCTCATAGGGACAAAAAGCTGGAAGACTTTGTAATTGCTGTACTGAGCAGTTCCATATTCTTCTGAGTTTAAAAGATAGTAAAAGATCTCCTCTTGAGGTTTAAATTGAAAAAAGCCGACACCTATTCCTAAGGATTGATTTACCTTACTTTTTTCTTTTAGCACTGAAAAGCCAATCGAAATACTCGGTGCTGACTTATACACCCACCTCAATTCTCCCATAGGAATTTCATTGCCAATTTTCAATGACAATTCACGCTGTGCGAAGATTTTTTCTGGAAATGCAATAGCAGTTATTATGAACAGCAAAAATATTTTATTCATGGGGCGATCAGAGCGTAAACATATCTATACGAAGACGAAGATATAATAAATAAGTTTGAACACTCCAGAATTTATTCCAATCTTCCCAATGTACCGCCTTCGATTATACCTATTTGTTATTGCTTTTTTAAAACCTTGGGTAATAAATCGCGACATCTATGTGCCAAAAATGTTGGGCTTTCCTGTCTAAATAAATTTTGCTCTTTCTTTTACCATAATTTAGTAGTCGAAGAAAATTAGGTTTGAAACTTGTATTTGCGAGCCAACAATTTTTATGAAATTTTTTTCTATTACCGCAATCTGCCTCATTTTATTTCGAAGTTTTTCCTTTTCACAAGACAGCTTTAGTGCGAAGTTCAAAATTTCGAGAAGATCAAAACATCAACCTTGATCATTATAAAGGAAGAAGTGAACCTCGATGTGGTAAAGATTTTTTTATAATTACAAATTAGGAGTGTTAAGATATGTGCAGAAAGACAAAGAAGTTTGGGAAATTGTAAGGTAATCATATTATACCCCCTGATCTCGGCGCCTCCTTTATTTGGACGGTTAGATGTTATAAAATGGCTGCTTTCATTCACTCGGGAATATTCTGGAATTCACTATATTTATTTAAAACTGCATAGGCGATCAAAGAATGCTACCACTAGCGATGTATAACTTGGACCTGGATTTAACTTTTAAGATTGCATGTTTTTGCAAGGGGGTGCCCTGAAAATAGAATAAATTTCAGGCCCTCGTAGCGAGACCCATATAACGGTACACAGAATATTCGAAGTAATTATCGAGAGCATCCAAGACCTACTTTCTAGCTTACGAAGGTTTTCTGGAAGCTCATGGCGTAGATGCGTCCATTAATGAACCTACTTATTCATTACCGCTCAATAATAAAAGTTTTAAAATAGGTATTGATTCCAGTGGTAGCTTTAATCATATAGAAGCCAGTAGGTATATTATTAAATACAATTCTGTTGTTCTCCAGATCAATGCTATATCCTAAAATCAATTCCTTCCCTAGCGTATTGTAAATTTTTATGGCCACCAACTTCTCATCGTGAGAGGAGGGAACAATGAAGAGCTCACGGTTCACAGGGTTAGGATATATCGATACATCGCGCTTTATAGGTTTAGCGATGCCATTCACCACTACCTGAACAGTATTCTTAGTGCTGTTTGTTACAACCGGTGGGTTGGTGTCAAAATAGATCGCTGCATTATTATTGATTTCGTCTCCAAGGGAAATGTTCTTTTTGGGTTTTATTTTGAACTTTATAAATCCATGGCTACCGGGTTCATTGGTTTTGTTATCGGGAAGCAGGACGTTATCAAAAGTCCAAGTCATTGTGCGATCCTTAACAGATAGATCAAAGGGGTGGCTTGATGAAATCATTTCAAAGCTGTTTATCTCTAAAAGTGGGTTAATGACATCCTTTACGATGATTAGGAAAGCCGTATCATTGCCCATATTTTGAAAACGGATTGTATATACCAGATCCAGGCCATCGGTAATCTCAGTAGGAGAGATGTCGCTTTCAGGGTACACCTGCTTGTCATTAGGATCAAAAGAACCGGTCACCAGCTGCTTTAGATGATAGGTGTTGTCTGTTAGAAAGACATCTTTTTCCAAGGGTCCCACTTTTGAGATCACCTTGATGCTATCGCCCAACGATGCATTGACTTTGAAAGTGATACGGTAACTAAAATTTGCTCCCGGCAAAAGATCTTTATAGGGGACAACGATAGAGTCAGGATAGCTGAAGCCTTGTATTCCTGTAATGCTTTTGTACGAGAGTTGGGCTTGACTGTAAGAAAGTACATTTGTACCAGACATGGTTTCAGTGCCATTATTTTTCAGGTCGACTTGGTAAATGACATCCCGCTGAGGTCGGGAGCGGCTGAGTACTGTCATGTATGTAGCTACATCCTGTCCTTTTGCAAGATAGATCATCGAGTCTGAAACGAGCCTGCATGTGCTGGAACTATCCGAAACCACAACATTGTAAAAACCTCCGACCCGTTCAGGCTGTGGCGCTATTTGCATTTGAAAGAAGTGTTCGCTTAACACCGTTACCTTTTCCGGGACTATTTCTAGCGGCAGGTAAATATGTTTGAGCTTTACATTGTTCGAAATATAAGTGCAGGAATTCTTATTGGTAAAATCCGTGCTTATTCCCTTCACTGATACAAATTCTTTTACAGCCGGATTGAGAGACTTTTTATTGATATTGATGCCCCGGCTCATTACCCAAACGTCTGCATTAAACCTGCAATTGCCTGAGCCAGATATTAATGTATGTTTCTGTCTGGCTATTGTCGCATGAGCTTGATAACGGAATTCTGGATCATCTGACGGTATGGTAAAATAGGCAGTGAAATATTCATAATAGGGATTTAATGCTTTAGGTAAAAACCTTATTGAATCTGCCTGATAAGTTATGGACTTATTAAGAGAGTCTTTAGTCGCCAGAATTGTGTTTCCTTTGGTCGGATAAAAGCATGACTTAGGATTCAAGAATGAACTGTCACTGTAGACTTTTACCGCTAAGTATGGCTTGTAAGCTAATGTATCGGTAGAGAATACTGGCGGGCTTATAGATATCGGTACCCTAAAGCTGCCCAAGACACATTCTGCAGGAGTTCTATAGTTAAAAAAGTATTTTTTTGATAAATCTAAATTGTCTGGAATTTTGACATCAAAGGTCATCTCCTGAGGTCGGATCGAACTGCCGCTGGGTTCAAATGAATCTAGTGCTGCATATTTGTTTCCTAAAGAATCGACAATAGTTGCCATTCCAACCTTTGTGTAATAACAACTAGTTATATCGGTAAAGTCATGCGATCTGAGCGACAATGAAAACCAGCTGGTTCTTCCTTTTTGCAGATTGGTGTGATAATAGTATTCTGTCCGTTTTTGTATGATCACTTTAGTCCTGCATTGTACTCTACATTGTGCCCCTTCAAATATTAATCTAAAGGAGATATTGTCGTGGTCTTCGTTACTGGTGAAAACAAAATCAAATTCTCGGTGATTTTTATAAAGTAGTTTATCGGGGAAAATCTTGGCATTTGTTGTGCTATCAAATAGATAAACTTTCAGTGAGTCTAAGAAAAAACAATCTTCCGGGTCTTTAAAATTGAATCCAGCTGCATAAACGTGCAACGTATCCTTTCTGTCTTCAAAGGAATAAATAGAGTTTTTTTGATCAAAGCTATACCCTGTCAGTAGATCAATCTTGGGTGGAGCTATCGCAACAACTAATGGTATTACCATGACGCGCTTACCAGGATAATTAACCTGAAGCTCATATTGGCCTGGCTCGGCATTGTGGGAAAGAAACTGAATTGAAGGGGAATATCGATCTTCCCTGACATTAAAAGCAGGTATTACCTTATTTGAGATTAGATTTTTTAACTGGAAATATTCGGCCTTAGGATAATAAAGCGAGTCTTGAAATTCATTGCCCGAAATCCCGATATTTACGGTGTCATTTACCACAGCGCAGACTGAAGGTTTGGTGAAATCAATCTCCCCACATTGGACAATGCCAACAAAATAAGGAGGAGTAATAAAAATGTCAGTCTCGTCTTTATATACATTACATTTCAATGTGTCATATCTGATGTGCAGTCCGTATTTGCCTGTATCTGCTGACAAGGGGATGTCAAACGTCATCTCATGGGTCCACTGATCTTTAGCGATAACACTTTTAGGTGTAACTATGAAATTGGTACTTGTATGCTTGATCTTTATATCTGCTAGATTGAAGCAGCCTTTGTCCAATAAATCATGTAGGTTATTTAAGGGTATGCTTAGACCTTTCTGACCAGTGTATCCTCTATAACTTTTAATATCCGTCTTAAGGGTTGGTGGCAGGACCTCTAAATAACGGTTGGTCGTGTCAAAAAGGATGTGACAATTTTTGTCAAGATTTTTAGGTATATACTTGCCGGGAACTGTCGTGCCATTTACGGAGAAGTATCCATAGATAAAATGATCATTATACCTTTTATTTGTGCCAAAATCTTCGATCCTTATTATTTGCTCATTCGCGGAATTCACTAGATATACATTCTCAGGACTAAGACAAAGAGGAGTTGTAAATCCATATAAAATAGTTGAGGAGCCAAGATATATAGAGTCTCGGTGAACGCCCGATTTTAGTGCAGGAACCTGGATCCTTACATTATTTGTTGATTCAAGTTTAAG
>DASVUU010000062.1:0-2640 GCA_036386935.1 Cytophagaceae bacterium
TAAAATAGGCGTTTATGAATCTAGTATCCGAAACGGTAGTTAATAAGGAGCCTGCTTCTACATAGCTGCCTAGCTTAAAAGGAATTCTATCTACGGTTCCATTAAAAGGCGCCTTAATGGTAGTGTAGGAAAGGCGAGTCAAGGCATTTTGTAGTGCTGATTTGGCTCTATCAATTCCAGCATTAATGGCATCGTAATTTGCTCTGGCCATTTGAAGTTCCGTGGAGGAGACCACTTTTTTATCAACCAATAGTTTCATCCTTGTCAACTCTACCTCAGATGTTTTCGCTTCCGCTTCTGCCGTTTTGAGGTCTGCCCGAGCTTTGGCGACATCTGCTTCGAATTCGTCGTCACTAATTTTAAAAATAACCTGACCCTGCTTTACTTCTTTTCCTTCGTCTACATAGATTTTTTCCATATAGCCGCCAACACGAGCACGGACCTCAATATTTTGTATCGCATTCAACTCGCTTACAAATTCTTTCTCAATGACCGTTGTTTGAGTGGCTAATTCTGTAACAGGCAATATCGGTGTGTTAACTTTTACCGGATTATTTTTTCCACCTACGGAGCAGGAGATAGCAAAGATGGATGTAGTGATGTTAAGTAGTGTAATTATTATATTTTTCATAAGTCACAATTTTCCCTTCCAAATATTTCAGTTTTAATTACTGTTTAGTTTATAAATACAGTTACAAGAAATATTATTCAACGAATAATATTCTATAACTGGACTAACCTTTTCATAATCATAACCATATACACAATTTATTTTACGTATAAGTGGTATGACATGTTTCTATATTTCGGCTGGTGGGGAATTATTGCGAATGAAAACTACTTCGCTACTGTTAGAAAAATTGGCAAAATGAGTAGAAAGGGCAATTAATATAAATACACCGTCAGGCCTACTAACGCCCTCTTGAAAACTAACCCCGCCTAGCAAATTTCTCTTATTGATCGAGGAAGGCTTACACTTTTTGGCAAATGACTTTTTAAGAATTGAAGGGCTGGTGGACAAACCCAACTTCGCCTGTTTTGCCTTTATGATAATAATATCGGAAGCAAGAGCAGCGGCCCTACATAAAAATGCGTGGTGAAGAAAAAATACTAAGGTTAATAAAATTTTTAAATTTTTAATCACGCTATGCTATTAAATTCATCACTTCTACCTACAGTATACAAATATGTGGCAAATTGGTTTTAGAAATCTTTCTATTAATCTTGAAGACCTCTTTTTTTCCTACTGTACCGTTAAAGTACAATAATTTATTTTCCGTCCAAAATGGAACGATCTTTTTTTTAATTAAAAATGAAAACAAGTCGAAATATTGGGTTGTTTTTGACAATTGTGGTAAAATCTTGCAATTATACTTAAGATTTGAGGCCTAAATTTCAATATCACACGTAAAACTGAAAATATATCCTCAATATTATAACTAAGTTATTGAAAGAATCCTTTAAATTATTTTAAACGAAATATAAGGCGAGGCTTTATTAGATTGTCAATCTATCCTGCCAGTTCGTGCGGGCGAACTATCAATGTTTGAGTGGCCTTTTCTTGATCATGCCACCTTTGGTATCTTTAATGCTACTCATCACGACAAAAGCATTTGGATCAATCTTTCCTATTTCTAAGTTCAATTTATTAAGCTCCAGCCTGGTAACGACAGTGTAAACAATATCAATTTCTTTCGCCTCTCCTTTTTTACCGAATCCTCTTTTTCCATTATAAACGGTGACGCCCCTGCCCATTTTATTTATAACCATTTGCCTAATCTCCTCACTGCTGGACGAGATGATGGTGACTCCAATGTATTCCTCGATACCCTCTATAACAAAATCCAAGGTCTTAGATGCAACCATATATGTTACCATAGAATACAAAGCAATTTCGATAGATAAGAAGTAGACCGCCGCCGAAAAAATCAATATATTGATACCAACTATGATATCGCCAAGGGTAGTACCAAACTTGCGACTCAGATAAATTGCCAGTACCTCGGTACCGTCTATCACTGCCCCACCCCTTACCGCTAAGCCAATCCCACCTCCTAAAAAGAATCCCCCAAAAATGGCTACCAGCAAATTATCCTTGGTAACATCGGGGAAATTAACCGTGGCTAGACAGAGGGCTAAGCCGGCAATTGCTATCGCAGTTTTTATTGCGAATGTCTTTCCTAAAATATTATAAGCTAATATGATGAAAGGAATATTTATACATATTATCAGAATATAAAGTGGAATGGGCGTTAGTACGGATATTAATAAGGAAATACCTGTTGCTCCTCCATCTATAAATTTGTTGGTCAATAAGAAGCCCTTAAAGCCAAATGCGGCTGAAAATATACCAAGTGCGATAAGAAAAAAGTCTTTGATCTGACTGATCACCAGTTTCTTAAATTCTAAAAACCCCTTTGCTATGATATAGGAAGAATAACCATCTGTGCTTTTAGAGTTATGCTTTAGAGTGGTTTGAATAATAATTTGCTTGAGCAAAGGATTCATCTGTATAGAAATTTTCGGTTAGGATAAAGCTTAAAACTCTTAAATTAAAAAAGTCAAGCTTCAGGGGCTTGACTTTTTTAACATAGATAATAAGGATTTTACTTTTTTCTATCGTATTTACAGCATTCATGG
>DASVUU010000063.1:0-4182 GCA_036386935.1 Cytophagaceae bacterium
TTATCGTTATGATATTTTAATAATTGCTTCAAATAGTTAAATTTGCAGCGCAAACTACGGTTAGCAGCGCCTATAGCTCAGTTGGTTAGAGTAGAAGACTCATAATCTTTTGGTCCCTGGTTCGAGCCCAGGTGGGCGCACGAAGTACCTTCCAAACAGGTACAAACAAGTGGAATAAAATCGAAAAACCCTGTAAATACACCCATTTACGGGGTTTTTTGTAAAATTTCAATTCAAGTAAGTTCAAAGAGAATCAATCTGCTCGTTACCAATCCGACTACCTTTTTTTGTTTTTACCTTTGAGGTAAATAAAAGTGACTTAATCAATTGTAAAACAATTACTTAGCCGTCGAAAATTGAGTTGAAAAATGTGCTTTTTCAGCCGCGTTTTAGCTCGGTTTTTTTTACCATTTTTACCAAAAACTGGAATGTTAAAATGAAAGAAACTTGAAAAGTAAATTTTATGAAAACATCACAATCGTTCAATCCACTTTACCATCCGCAAAGACCGGGTTAAAGATGGCAAAGCAGGTTTATGCCTGCATCACTGTAAACAGACAAAAATGCTTCATCGCCTTGCAGCAATCAATTGATTTAAGGTACTGGGACGAAAGAAGAGGCGCAGGCAAGGGAGGTAGACAGGATTCATTGTCCATCAACAACTATCTTGAACAGGTCAGACTGGCTATCGGTAACTGCTACCAGAATCTCCAGTTAAAAGGCAGAATCATTACTGCGGAAATTGTTAAGGATTCATTCCTCGGAACAGCTGAAGAAGTACACACTCTAAGTAGCTTGTTTGAATACCACAATGAAACAGCCGCGAGTGTGCTCAAATGGAGTACACTTAAACATTACTATGTTACCCAGCGGTATCTCGTGAAGTTTATTCAAAACAATTCAAGTCAGCAGACCTGTATCTCCATGAGCTTGATTACAAGTTCATTTATGACTTTGAAACTTTCCTACGTAATCATAAACCTGTTGACCACCAGAAGCCATTAAACAATAACGGGGTAATGAAGCATATTATTCGCGTTAAGAAGATGGTTCACCTCGCTATCCGACTTGAATGGATCTCTAAGGACCCCTTCGCTAACTATAAGCTGAAAATTCAGAAAGTCAACCGGGAGCATCTTTCTGAAAAGGAACTAAAGACCATGGAGAACAAAGTTTTTGATATCGACCGGATTGATATGATTCGCGATCTCTTTGTTTTTTGTTGCTATACCAGCCTTACTTATGTGGATGTTATCAATCTGAAGCACGATAACATCGTAGAAGCTGCTGACGGAGAAATGTGGGTGAGAACTTGCAGGCAGAAGACGGATATTCCCGTTAATACCCCACTGCTTCCTAAAGCCGTGGAAATCCTAAAGAAATATAAAGACAATCAAAGAGCCTTACTGACCAATACTGTTTTTCCGGTAGTTTCTAATCAGAAGGTTAATGCTTATCTGAAGGAGATTGCGGAGGTCTGTGGCATTAAGAAGAATATCACTTTCCATTTAGCAAGGCATACGTTTGCTGCAACGGTTACGCTGTCTAACGGAGTTCCTATTGAGACGGTGAGTAAGATGCTCGGGCATACTAAGATTGCAACGACGCAGACATATTCTAAGGTACTAGAGAAGAAGATAAGTGAGGATATGGCGGCATTGAGAAAGAAGTTGGCCTGAATATTTATAAATTAGTAATCCAGTATGACAAACGACCAAATAATTATATATCAAACAGAAGCAGGAAACACTGCTATTGATGTAAAGTTAAAAGAGGAATCACTTTGGCTGAATCAGGCACAAATAACAGAGTTGTTTCAGAGAGAAAGAACGGTTATTACCAAACATATAAGCAATGTTTTCAAGGAGGGTGAATTACAAGAGGAGGGCAATGTGCAAAAAATGCACATTGCAAATTCAGATAAACCAGTCACCTTTTACAGCCTCGATGTCATAATTTCTGTGGGATACCGGGTTAAGTCAAAGGAAGGTACCAAATTCCGAATATGGGCAAATAAAGTGCTAAAAGAATATCTAGTTAAAGGTTATTCAATAAACGAAAATCGGATAAAAGAACAAGCAGAGCAACTATCCAATTTGAAGCGCACTGTGAATCTTCTGAGCAAAGTATTAGAGAGTAAAGAACTTTCATCGGACGAAGCCACCGGTTTGTTAAAAGTTGTTACAGATTATACCTATGCTCTAGACATCCTCGACAAATATGATCATCAACAACTAAGTTTAGATAATACCACTCAGGATAATTTAATTTTTAGAGCAACTTATGAAGAAGCTATAAAAGCAATAAAGACCTTAAAAGACAAATTTGGTGGTGGTTCGTTATTTGGAAATGAAAAAGATGCATCCTTCCAGAGTTCGATTGGAACAATTTACCAATCATTCGGAGGTGTTGATTTATATCCAAGTATTGAGGAAAAAGCCGCTAATTTGCTCTACTTTGTCGTGAAAAATCATTCATTTTCAGATGGAAATAAACGTATAGCGGCATATCTATTTGTTTGGTTCCTGGAGAAAAATGGCATCCTATATGGGCCGGATGGGTTAAAAAGGATTGCGGATAACACTTTAGTTGCCCTTACCCTGATGATAGCAGAATCCAGGCCTGACGAAAAAGACATGATGGTGAAAGTGGTCGTTAATCTGATAAATCAAAAGAATTGATGCCGATGCAATAATTTCTAGCTCTAAGAAAATTTCTGGGAGGTGAAGATAACTAAGAGACATCCTATTTAGCTGAGGACTCTAATAATGGAGTTAATATTTTCTTTGCCTTGGCATTTCCATACTGAGACACATAACGTTTCAACTTTTTGGTGTCCATGGTACCAACTTTTAACGCTATGTTTTTTAATACCACTGTCGGGTCTTCGGCAAGAGTTTCAAGGTTATTTACCAGGTCAACCAACAGGAATTCTTTGGTTACTTTACTCGGAAAGTGTGGCTTCATGCGAAAGGAGAACTTCCTGTTCCCTAGTTTGAATTCACCATGCCTTTTATGATTGTATACGGTTCTTTCATTATACAACTGCGTAGTGCCAACCCCTAAACTGTTATAAGAACTTGTTGAAGTAAGCAAGAATCTATCGTCTTTAAGAAAGCTTCGTATCAACACTTCGTCCTCTGGTGGAGTTTTACCAAAGGCACTTGACTTCGGGTAATAATATAAGCCCTGAGACAGTTTTTGAAGTGTATCTTCCTTAAGAAGAGCATCAAGGTGCCGATCAATAGATTTAGACCATTTGGCTAAATCGTCCCGCCGATAAACCTGACCTCTTTTAAGATACCTTTTTAATTCCTCAAGTCTGTTCATGTTTATACCAAAATAGCACTAATTACTTACAAATTGTAAATATCTTTATTAAAAATTCATGCAAATTTACGGTATATCTATCTCATATAAGATGATAAACTGGTTGATGTTAATATAATTGTAATTGCACGAATGCATATAATTGTAATTGTACGAATCTTCAAGAGATATGAGTACATACCTCATTAAAAAAACTCATACACCATCCCATTCCTTTGTTAAGCCGCTCTCCTCCTAAGTGCATGAAGCTGTCAAGAGAACATGGAATAAATTGGAAGACGAAGGAAGGAGAATTTATGCCGTGAAAGCTCTTGACGGGTGAAATAAACTTGAGACCTTCGCTTCTCAAAGAATGAGATGATTGATTTAGACCATTCCTTTTGAATGATCAGCAAGATGTACGTTTGTCGGACAAACGCATCTCGCCCTCCGGGTGGAAGCCTGGATTTCCGGCTTCAGCAAGATGTACAATTGTTACACAATTGAATCTTGCCTTTCAGGAAGAAGCCTCGAATTGCGGCTTCAGCAAGATGTACGTTTGTGGCACAAACGAATCTTGCCCAAAGGTGAAAATCCTCCGAAGTCGGATTTCTAACAACGTTTTTAAGACGGATGAAATGCAACTAGCTTATCATCCATACAATGATTCTCTTTCATTCATGTGGCTTTTGTATTCGCAAAGATAAACCGCTGCGGCAGGCAAGGCCGAGCCCTCCGGGTTTGGACCAGAAAATCTCCACACCTCCGCTTTGCTTCGGGTAGTATTTTCATAGCCGCAAAGTCTTGCCTCGCCAGGCCCGCGCTCATTTTTGTTTGCTTCTACCAAAAGCCAAAAGAGAGGTGTGCCGAATG
>DASVUU010000064.1:0-6178 GCA_036386935.1 Cytophagaceae bacterium
TATAAGACGTTAAGCTGTGCTTTAACTGTCGCGTTCCGGGACGTTTATCGATATTCGTAAGAAGATCTACACCAGATATCATAATTTTACCCTTACCTACCTTCGCCTCAAAGATCAATCCTAAACTTCGATTTGTAAACCAGTCATCTATCATCCTAACGATTGGTTTAGCATTGGGCGCAATTTCGGATAGCATCACTGCACTTGCATTTACCACGGCATCCTGCCATTGATAGTTAGAATGAACTTGTGTAGGAAAGTGTGCTAATGCGGGATGTTTTGGATTGCAAAGGATACCAAGTGTATTGGTGGGAGACCCTAAAAACCAAGCTGTGTTCCAGAAAATTGGTGTAAAAGTAACTCCTATCTTCCCACCCATGTCGGGATTCAAAGTTCCTTTTTTGATACTTAATAAAACATTGCCGCCTTTGTTTAATACATCCAAAGCTTTTTGATCAATTTTTTCCGTGACTAGAATAGATTGTGTGGGTGGATCATTTCTAGTTGGATAAACCCATATGTCCCAACTATTTTTGAATTCGCTTACCTTCACTGATACAGATAGCATTTGAGGAACCTTGATACCGCTAAAGCTATAATCTATATTGCCTAACTGGATGCCATTGCCCAACTCTATAGTAGTTTTAGGTAGTTTTCCTTTCGCTATAGAGGTCCCGCTTTGGTTGGTAATCTCCCATGTTGGTATTACATCGACTAGCTTTTCCTTTCCAAAATGGGCAACCTCGACGCTTGCTTTCATAGCCTCATCCGAATTATAAATCATCTTAGAAAATCGGACCAAGGGTACAGTGGAAGTACAAAAAGATTTGAATTCGCCAGGACTGATATAGCCTTTCTCTTTCCAAAAAGGATTTACTACACCGACCAGCGCAGTGCCCTGACCGGGAAAATCTTGAAGGCCTAAAAGTTGTATACCGCCCATTCCCGAAGTTCTTAAGGCCGCTTCAATTTCCATTTTGTAGCAGAGTGCTTGCAATTTTCCTGATGCAAACAAAAAACTGTCGGCCAAATGGCCTAAATTATTTTCTTTCAATGTTTCTGCAAATATTTCAAAATTCTTAGCCTTCAGCACGCCTTTATATTGCGAAATTTCTTTTAAGTCTGGGTAAACACACCATTGTCCTATTTCATGCGATATAACCGGTATTTTATATTCACTGATCTTGCTTTTCCAATCGAATAAAGTGGTCAAAGTAGAATCATTGAGCTTATCTCCCTCCCAGGCGTGAATACGAGGGCGCATACCGCTTATAAAATCAGACTCTTTTAAGGTTGGCCATCCGGCGCCGGTGGACGTTAAAAAGCGGGTATCTTTTTTTTGCCAATAAGAGACGTAATCCAAACACCATTTTTCAAAATTTTTGCCACTGGGCTCATTGCCGTACATCATCATACAGAAGGACGGGTGATTGGCATAGGCATCCACGATGCGGTTACTCTCGTCATAAATAAAGGTATCCAAGGGAGTTCCATCACCTAGAGTAACATCAAAATTTGCCCAAGAAGATGCTTCCACTTGAAGATAGAATCCTGCACGGTCCGCTGCTTCAAATGCAGCCTCTGGGGGGCAGTAGGAGTGAAATCTAAAATGATTTAACCCGTGCGCTTTGGCTACACCATAAATCCGACTCCAAGAGGCAGTGTCTGTTGGTACATACCCTGTAAGTGGGAAAATAGCACAATCAACCGTTCCACGTAAAAAAGTAAGATTATTATTGATTGTAAAGTGGGTGCCTTTTGTTTCAAACTTGCGAAGACCGAATGTTAATTCTTTGGTGTCAGTATTCCCTTTGGACGCTTCAAAATCAATTTTCATTCGATACACTTGAGGATTAAACTCGTCCCACAATTGCGCGCCCTCGCCCATTGGATAGTTGATTTCAATTATCTTTTCTGAGCCCTCGAAATTGATGTCCTGTTCAATCGACTTGAATGAAGGGTCTTGGCCCGCTTCCGATAAAGCCTTTATCTTGAGCTTACCTTTCGCCCCACCCTTAGATTTGTTTCGTATTTGTATTGTGAGGCTTACATTTTTAGAAACAATGTCACTTACCATTTTCACATTTCCAATGTTTACGGGGGCCAGGGCGCGCAGTTCCATTTTTCCAACAATCCCATTCCAGTTCGTCTGTGTATGATCTGTTACACTGTGGGAATTAGAGCCAACATTAACGGTTGTCATTCTATTGTCGACGCAAATAGTAATTGTATTCTTGCCAGGTTTTATCCCTTCGCTCAACTCATAGATATGGGGCGCTGATAACGAATTTCTCATGCCAACTTCCTTGTCATTCACCCACAATCTTGTAGAAATATGGCAACGTTCTAAAAACAATTCCAATGGTCGCCCATCCCAGTTGCTAGGAACATCTACCACTTTCTGATACCATGCCGCGCCTTTGTAATATTTAACTGGTTGCAACCAAAATGCAATTTTCACATTGCCAGGCTGCCTATATTTCTTGTACTTCTCACTTTTATGCCATGAGCTATCCATGATCTGACCTGTCCATCGGGTATTACTATCAACGTCAAAACCTTTCATATTTTCCGTCATGCTTCCAGGAAGCTGAATCTTATCATTCAGGTTTTTTGAAAACCATTTCTCCTCCATTCCCTTATCTAAAGAATCGATTTGAAAGGCCCATTCCCCACTGAGATCGATGGCTGTTTCATTTTTTGCTTCTTTACATGAAAAAATTGCGTTACTCAAAAAGATTAGCAGGAAGAACCTAAATAAATTTCTAAGTATTAGATTGACTTTCATTCTTGACATATTGATTTAGTGGAGTTTATTGGAGGTTTACTATTTAATTTTAAACGGTCATATTACGGAATATTCATTTACAGTTTGGTTTCTTGCCATTTGTAAATGGGTTGAAACGCCCATATGATTCTTGTCCTTTTCATGCGAAATACCGAGATATTTTAATGCTTGAGGTAGATTTTTTAGACCAAGATACCCTAGTCCCATTAGGTAGTTGCAATGAATGACGTTGCGCTGGTTCAGGTCATCCTCCCATATCAAAAGGTCTGGGAAGGAGACGGCAAAATAATCCATTTTTACTTCGTCGAACAGGTGCTGCTCTCCATATGATACGAGCTTATTAAATTTACTAAGTGCCTTTTTCTCATTGCCAAGCTTCCGCCAGGCCAATCCTTGATAAAAAATCTTATCTGGTTGTTGGTCATTGTAGAAAAATGCTTGTGCAGGCTCTTCGATTCCAAGAGTTGCCTTTGCAAAATATTCTTCGGATTTGACATGATCGGACAGGCCTTCGTATGCGCAGCCTATTAGAAAATGAATGTCATTTTCCTGTGCTCCCAGTAGCTTTCCTTCGCCCAAATTATTTGGATAGACATCTGTTGCTTTAAGCAATGCTAATGCTTCAATGTATTGATGTTCTGAAAGCGCCTCTTTGGCTAACTCGGCGTGGCAAAAAATATATTGTGCCGTTACCTTACCCTCGCCCCCTTCCCACGGATGGAAATTCCGCTCGCTTAGTAAAGTCTTTGCATTCTGATATTGCCCAAGCTGATTGTATAAGGTGACCTTTTCTAGATAAAGATCGTCTCGCGATGCCACTATGGAAGGGTAATTGTCCAAAAATTTTAAGCGTTCTTCAGCTGACTTGCCTGTTTTTTTATATAGCTGGTCTAGCTCCATCAATATGCGAGCATCGCTTTCATCAAGGTGGAAGGCCTTTTCTAAAAGGTTTTGTGCTAAGTGTTTCTTAAATGTTTTATTGTAATAGGCCAATGACAAGTTTCGCAGTACCGTTGGAAATTTATCGTTTAGTTGTATCGACTTTTCCCAACACTCTTCTGCTTCTAGGTACTGACGTTTGGCGTACCAAAAATTGCCCAAATAATAATATGCTTTGAAATCGGATGGGTTGAATTCCAGCGCCACATTTAATACACTTACTTCCTCTACTCTATTAGGAAAGCAATAGTTCGGATTCTGTAGAGCAGCTTTTTTAAAATAACTTAGCGCCGATGTTTTGTCTCCTAGTTTGAAATAGAAGTAGCCTATAAAGTAATAAGCCATAGGATAAACAGAAGCTTTGTCCTCGGTATAATTATGTAGAATAGAAATGGCATCTTTATACAGTCCAGCCTCTGCATAATCAAGGCTATATTCCAAATACGTATGGACGTTATCGCGAATCAATTTCTTAAAATGCGAAAGAGAATTGTCCGAATAGTCTAACAAGCTCAATTCATAGAGACATCCCATATTAAAAGGGTCTATAGAAAGAGCCTCCAATGCAAATGCGATCGCCTTTTCGTTTTCTCGCGATTGCCTTAACAGCGCAACTTTTAGATGTCTCGATTTATGATTGTGTCCATTCCGTATAAGCGATTGTTCTACTAACTCCAGGGCGTTTTCCCCTGCTCCTTTTAGAGATGCAATCTGTGCTAGTGAGAGATAACCTGCATCCTGCCATGCAGCGTTCCATATGGATTTATAAAAGGCGTCATAGGCCTCATCTATCCTGCCTTGCATTTTTAGGGATAGGCCTAGATTAAATAAAGGCTCACCATCATAAGGATTGGGATTTCGATCTGTCAGCGTCCTGATCGCGCGGGAAAAACATTGCTCCGCTTCGGCAAACTTCGCTCTTTTCAGGAACCACAATCCCATCGCGTTATTTGACCTTACATCGCTTGGCTCGCGTCTCAATGCTTCGTCGTAGTATTCTGTCGCCGAGTAGGTAGCATGTCGATATTGCTCCAAATGAAGTCCATTTAAATACAACTGCTCAACGCTAGAAATCATTTCTGGATCTTTAGCAGCCTTTGCCGCCTCTGGAACCGGCTTTAATACTGGTGCCTCGGGTTTCCATTCCACTAATATTGCACCCATACTATTTTTTAATATAAGATGTAGGTCTTCAATAGAAACCTCCATTTCTACCTCAATACCGTTAGAAAATGAAACTTCAGGGGAAATATCTACAATCTCCGTGAAATGATTTTTTCCATTAATGTTCAACACTACGTGAGCGCCTTTATATTCAGAGGTCGCATAAAACTTAAATTGTATCTTTTTATCATTAATTTCCAAATTCAGCAAAGCCTCTTTTGTAGCATTCTTAACATATCCAAGGGAATGGTATGGCATGAAGTATTGAGAGAAACTCTTTTCTTCATAGGGCATCAACCAGGAAAAATCGGGCTGGTTGTCAGTGAAGGCACCGCACATAAGCTCGATGTAAGGCCCGTCCTCATCTGTAAGATTTCGGTCCCAGGCTTTGCCAAATTCACCGTTGCCCCATGTCCACTGTTTTTTTCCAGGCACTACATGGTGGTTTGCTACATGAAGCATTCCTGCTTGGGTATCATGCTCATAACAGCCAATAAAATCGTAGTCTGACCTTATTGCCATGTAGGATGTTGGAACGGGAATGTTTTTGTACTTAGAAATATCTACGCCTTCGGAATAATCTACTTTGTAATAAGTACCTTTTGCGATCGGGAAGCGGGAGACATCTCGCTTCCCATGATCAAAAACAGCGTTTACATCAGGCGGAAAGACGGATTGATAATGCTCGTTCACCTTGACCGCCGGGTTTGCCCACCACAAGAAGGTCTGAGGCAAGCTTGTTCTATTAAATAGTTTGACTTTTATTTCGAGGTAGGCCTTGTCAGGATGAAGCCTAAAGCCGGCCATTCCTTTCGTCCTAAACATCCGCTCAACTTCACTACACCATACCGTTATACTTCCATCAGCATTCTCTTCGATGGTAAAATCTACAGCTTCGAAGGTGCTCGGGCGGTGATGTTGGGGCCAGTTAAATTCAATTCCTCCCGAGATCCACGGCCCTGTAAGGCCTACCAGTGCAGGTTTTATCACCTGGTTGTAGTAAACAAAATGCCTTTGTTTGATTTTATCAAAAGCCATTTGCACCCTACCGCCTAGTTCTGGAAGTATCATTATCTTTAAATATTGATTCTCCAAAAAACAAGCGCTATATTCTTTCTCAACCTTTTCGTCGCTTATTTTTTCAATGACTGGATGAGGATATACCTCGCCGGAGCTACCTTGATACACCCGTTTATCTAAAAATATTGGATTCTTTTCCGGTGTTCCGATTTCATATGTCGGGATCATTACCTTTTCTTCCCACACCTGTACTTTATTCTTCATATC
>DASVUU010000065.1:0-8283 GCA_036386935.1 Cytophagaceae bacterium
GTGCCAGTAGGGTTTGCCCACGGTTTTGCTGCCATTGAGGCTTCTATGTTGTTTTATAAATGTACTAACCTTTATAATAAACAAGCAGAGTCGGGCTTATTATGGAACGACGCAACCATAAATATTGACTGGGGTGTAACAAATCCTATCGTATCAGATAAAGATCAAGAGCTACCTACGTTGGAAAAGCTTGACTATTATTTTTAAACTCTTAATTATTAAATGCGAATAGTAATTTTAATATTTTTTGTAGCGTTTTTAGGCTCCTGCCGACTTCATCCCCCCGATATAATGTTTCAGGCGGATCAGGCAGTCAAAAATGATTCTATTCAAAAAGCATTCAAAGTTTACAGACAGACCACCATCCTGCAACCCAATGATGTCATAGAAATTGAGATATTTACCAATAATGGAGAAAAATTGGTAGACCCAAATTCGGAGTTTCGCAATACAAGAAATGCCAGCAACGAGGTTTTGAAAGAGGAGGTTCCCTCATATGTAGTGCAGCAAAATGGTATAGTGAAGCTGCCAATGATTGGCAATGTGTTATTGAAGGGGAAGACTTTGGCTCAAACTGATAGTATTTTAGCCACCGCTTATGCTAAGTTTTACAATGAAGTGTGTGTAATAACAGAAGTAACTAGTTCAAGGGTAGTCGTTTTCGGTCCTGAAGGAGGGAAGGTAATTCCTTTAAAATATGAAAATAGCTCCCTAATAGAAGTATTGGCTCTTTATGGGGGGCTCGGACCCCGTGCAAAGGCTTCAAACATTAGACTAATTCGAGGTGATCTTAAGAATCCCGACGTACAAATTATTGATTTGTCAACCATTGAGGGGATGCGGAAAGCGCAGTTAACAATATTTCCCAATGACATCATTTATATTGAAAGAGCAAAAAGGACGCCGGGAGAGAATGTTCGAGATGTGCTGCCCATCTTCCAAATTACTACTGCAATTGCCTCATTGTTTTTGATATTTTATACCATTAAAAACAGATAGTGATGGACTTAAATGACAGCAATCACGACCCGCATAATTCTGGCAACTACACACCAACCAACCTTGCTCAAGACTTTGACCTTGCTAAATTTATCCTTGTATTATTAAGTAGTGTAAAGTGGGTACTACTTTTATTATTCACATGCTTTCTCTTTGCTTGGATATACATTAGATACACAAAGCCAGTGTATGAATCCTCCTCAGTAATAAAACTTGACATACAATCTCACTCTAATGTACTGGGTTTATCTAATCCCGAAATTCCTGATGGCAATGGTGCCAATCTTTCCGGCGAGATAGAAATTCTGAAGTCCCGATTGATCTATGAAAAGATGGTCGACCAGCCAAATCTTAAAGTGAGCTACTTTGCGGAAGGCAAAGTGATCTCTGAGGAAAGGTACAAAAGCTCCAACTTTAAGGTCTTATATAAAATAAAAGACATAAGGTTTTATGATTTTCCTTTCGTGGTGAAAATTGTTGACGAAGATAATTTCCAGTTTAAGTGTTCAGCAGGCGAGAGGGATGTTTTTGAAAGTCATAGATTTGGTGAGACGATTAACCACGAGGGGTTTGAGCTCAAGATTTATAAAAATCCTTTGTTCACTTTAACCTCTAACAAAGACTATTCTTTCATCATAAACTCTGATGAGCACCTCATCAAATATTTGATGGACAATGTCAGCATTGAAATCCTCAATTCTGGAGCCAGCACCATAAAAATTTCCTTCCAAGACCATAATAAATTCAAGGCTAAGGACATTGTCAATTCTATCGACTCACTCTATCTTATTCAAACGTTACAAAATAAAAACAAGGCCCAGGAGCAGACACTAAAGTTTTTAGATGCCACTTTAGATTCAACAGAGCTCAGCTTGACCAGATCTGAATTAAAGCTTGAAGGATTTGTAAAGCAAAATAAAACGATAGATGTAAAAAATGATTTTGGAAAATTAGGGCAAGAGATTGACGATTTAGAAAAGGAAAGATTGAGGATAAAAATGAGAATAGGGTTGCTCAATGACCTGAAAGAGTTGTTAGTCACCAGACAGGATATCAGGAGCTTTACGCCTTCTATCGCTGAATTGCCAGACCCTCAGTTGATCACATTAATTACCAATCTGAACCTGATGGAGCAAGAGAGAGATCAGCTTCTTGCCTCTCAAAAAGAAAATACATTTGTAATTAAGTCCAAAGACCTTGCGATAAGCAATATTAAGTCGAATGTGCTGGAGGTAATTACTCAAAATAAAAAATTGCTTTATGATCAACTAAGGAACTATACAGAGAAATCCGCCATGCTCGATAAGGCCTTTTTAGGCCTTCCATCCAAAGAGACAGAATATACACGACTAAAGAGATTTTATGCCCTATATGAAAAATACTACCTTCTATTAATGGAAAAGAAGGCGGAGTATGGCATTGCGAAGGCTGGTACTGTACCTCATTTTGTAGTATTATCTCCCGCAAGTATTCCATTTGCTCCTGTCTTTCCAAATCCACATCTAATTTATTTATTGAGCTTGGGTATCTTCTTGCTTTTTTCTCTGATCTTTATCTTAGTAAAATACTTTTTACACAATACTATTTCTACCCAAAAAGAGATAGAGCAGGCAGTATCTGCTCCCGTTCTTGGCGGTATACCCGAATATCGAAAGACGAAGCACAAAGTTTCGAAGTTATTGGTGGACAAAGAGCCAAGGTCTGCACTCAGCGAAGCCTTGAGATCGATCAGAACAAATTTAGAATTTCTAGCGCCCGGCAGTAAGAAAAAGATACTAGCAGTGAGCTCTACTGTTAGCGGGGAGGGAAAGACTTTCGTAACGGTTAACCTTGCTGCAATCATTGCCTTGTCGGGCAAAAAGGTAATTGTTTTAGATCTCGATATGAGGAAGCCAAAGGTCCACCTCGCGTTTGAAAGTGACAATGGCAAAGGGATCAGCACTTATCTCAGTAATCAAGATCCCTTAGAGGTGTTGATACAAAGAACCTCTATAGACACCTTGCATTTCATCCCGGCTGGACCCATACCTCCCAATCCTTCTGAACTTATTTTACAGGACAAGTTTGATGCCATGCTAAATGAACTGTCATTAAAATATGACACCATCCTCATAGACACTCCCCCCGTAGGTTTGGTAACGGATGGCATACTAATACTGAAAAAAGCAGATATTCCAATCTACGTGGTAAGGGCAAATTATTCTAAAGTTGGAGTAAAGAGAAATATTAACAAGCTTATCCATGCAAATGGATTTTCTAAATTATCTATCATCGTAAATGCATTGACGGCCATTAATAATTACACCTATGGAGGCTATGACTATGCAATTAATTACAACAATGCCTACCATTCCACAGGCCGGCAGAATAAAGAGAAAAAGACAGGCAAAGACTTTAAAAGTTTGTTTACCTTTAATAAATGAATTTTTTCGGATTATTTAATAAGAAAAAGGAGGAGGAAAGCACATTAACACCAATTTTGGTAGATATGCATTCCCACCTTTTGCCCGGTATAGATGATGGTTCTGAAAGCTTAGAAGATTCTATCAACCTCATCAAAGAATATATTGGTATGGGGTACAAAAAGTTGATTACCACCCCCCACATCATGGGTGATTTTTTTAAAAATACACCTGAAATTATCCGCGAGAAATTAGCCCTTTTAAATGCAGCCGTAAACAAAGAAGGATTAGATATTAAAATAGAAGCGGCCGCTGAATATTATCTCGATGAGTGGTTCTTAGAAAAGCTCAACAATGAGGAGCCATTACTCACTTTCGGTGAGAATTACGTGCTAATTGAAACTTCCTATCTAAACGAGCACCCAAGGCTCAACGAAACCATTTTCTTGTTGAAAGCCAAAGGTTACTGGCCCGTGCTTGCGCATCCTGAAAGGTATACCTACTTATACAACGACTTTAAAAAATACCAAGAGATTTATGACCGGGGAATCTCTTTTCAATTAAATATTAATTCACTTGCAGGCTATTATTCAAAAACAGCACAGGCAATTGCTATAAAACTGGTAGAAAGAGAAATGATAAGTTTTGCTGGTTCAGATTGTCATAGTATGAAACATCTTGATGTTCTAAAGAAAACACGCCTTAGCAAGGAGTATAAGAAGCTCCAAAGTTTGTACCTATTAAATAACTCACTTTTATAAATGATTTTTGTAACCGGGGGTAATGGACTTGTAGGGAGCTTTATCGTCAGAAAGTTTTTGCAGGCAGGATTTGCCGTCCGTTGCTTAAGCAGGCCCAATTCTGATTTGTCCTTATTGGAGGATGTAAAGCATGAGATTGACTGGGTGTTGGGTGATGTGTTGGATGTAAAGAATATAGAAAAATATTTAGAAGGTGTTGATACCATTATCCATTGCGCAGCAATCATATCCTTTCAAAAGTCTAGGTATGATGAGATGTACAAAATCAACGTGGAAGGGACCCGGACTTTAGTGGATGTGGCGCTAGCTGCCAATGTCAAATACTTTGGTTACATCAGTTCCATCGCCGCAATCGGACGAAATAAAAATAACTCCATAGTTGATGAATCGAACATGTGGGAAGATTCTCCCTCCAACACGGGCTATGCAAAGACCAAATACTTAGCGGAACTAGAGGTTTGGAGAGGCATGGAAGAAGGTCTTCAAGGATTTATTGTAAATCCTTCCGTGGTTATAGGAGCTGGCAACTGGGAGCATGGCAGTACCAAAATATTTAGATACGCCTATCAGGAACACCATTTTTTTCCGCAGGGAAATATCAATTATGTTGATGTAAAGGATGTTGCGGAGGTGGTCTATAGACTTTATAATGATAAGATTTTTGGCCAAAGATTTATTCTAAATGGAGGCAACGAAACTTATAAAAATTTCCTCACCAAAGTGGCTAGGTCTTTTGGCAAAAAACCTCCCAAAGTTAAAGCCGGAACGATACTTGCTTTCATAGCCTTCATTCTTGACTCAACAAGGCATATTGTCACAGGAAAGGAACCTTTATTGACAAATGAAACTTTAAGAATGTCAAGGGAATCCTATAGCTATGACAGTTCTCAAATCACGAAAGTTTTGAACTTTAATTTTCAAGACTTGGACAGCAGCATAGATGCTATTTCGAAAAGTCTGAAGGAAAGATTTGTTAATAAATAAATAGCCTATACAGCGGATAAGCTTTACTTATTTTTTATCTTTAGTTAGGTTAAAAAAGGCTTAAGATAGATTGCCTTGTTAAGAATTGTTGTGAAGTTTTAAAATGTTTTGTGGCTGTGTTTTTACAACAAATCAGCACCTTTTAATCGTATTAAATACATGGCTAAGAAATTTAGGAGAAGCGCGGAAACCAAGGGATACCTTCAAAAATTTGAGGAAATGCTCAAAAATGGAGACAGTATTTTTTTTGATCTAAAAACTTACGAAGAGATAATAGCTCAGTTGGCTGAGAAGGGCAAAATAAATAAGGCATTAAAAGCTTGCGAAATAGGTATTTCTCAGTATCCATTTTCTGCAGAATTATTAATTGAAAAATCACAGTTGTTAATGCAAAAGGGTCAATATAAAAAGGCCTTGGATTCTTTAGACAAAGCGCAGATCTTTCAACCTAATGACAGTGATATCATCTTTTTAAGAGGAAGTATTTTAGCCAAACAAGGCTTTTTTGAGGAGTCGATCGAATTTTTGTTTCAATCATTGGAGCTGGCGGAGGAGAAAGATGGTGTTTACTATGCGATAGGTTTGGCTTATCAAGAGTGGGGTAAACATGAAGAAGCAATCGCAAATTATAAAGAGGCATTAGAAATAAACCTCAATAACGAGGACGCGCTGTATGAATTGGCCTTTTGCCTTGATCTGACAGGGAAGCTGGAGGAAAGTGTTGGATTCTACCAAAAATTTATAGACGCAGATCCCTTTTCATACTACGCTTGGTACAACATGGGAATAGTCTATTTCAAGTTAGACAAATTCGAAGAAGCTATATCCGCCTATGAATATGCCACAGCGCTTAATGACGAGTTCGCTTCCGCTCATTACAACCTTGGAAATTGCTTTGTCAATATTGAGAAGTACCCTGAAGCAATACTTGCTTTCAATCGAACCTTAGAACTGGAAGAGCCCGACCCAGAAGTATATTGCAATATTGGTTCCTGCTACCAAAAAAGTGGAAGTTTTGGTTTAGCAATCGAGCAATACCGAAAGGCGCTGAAGATAGACACTTATTACAGTGAAGCCTGGCATGGAATCGGCAAATGTCTGGAAATTCAGAATAAAAACTTTGAGTCGATACATTTTTTCAAAAAAGCGGTAAAACTTGAGAAAGACAATTTTTCGTATTGGATAGACCTTGCCCATGCAGAGTACAAAATTGGCAACATGGTTTCATGTCTTGAAGCCTACGAAGAAGCGTCGGTGTTAAATCCCCAAGACTTAGACCTTTGGCTAAACTGGTCTTTTGTGCACTTCGAGCAAGGTGAATTTGAAAAGGCAATCGACCTGGTAATGACTGCACTGGAGGAGATGCCGGACGACGCAGAATTGCATTATCGTGTGGCAGCATACCTGATTAATTCAGGTAAATACAAAGAAGCCTTTAATTATTTAGAAAATGCATTAATTTTGGACTTTGAAAAGCATACAGTGCTGTTTGATTTCTTTCCTAACCAAGAAACTCAGAAGGCATTGTATAAAATAATTGATCAGTTCCGAAAAAAAGAAGATGTATAATAATTTTACCCTAAGTAAAATTCCCTTCCGCACTGCAAAGCCCCGTGACTCGGGCTTTACCATGGTGATGGATAAGGGTCTTAGTTTGAGAGAAGTTGAAGATATGGTTGAAGTAGCAGGCAACTATATTGATATAGTAAAGCTTGGCTGGGCCACCTCATATGTCACTCCAAAACTAAAAGAGAAATTCGATCTCTACCGATCTCTTGGCATACCCACTTATTTCGGCGGTACACTTTTTGAGGCCTTCATTGTCCGCAATCAATTTGATGACTACCTCAGACTTCTAGAGAAATATCAGATGACCTTCGCAGAAGTTTCTGATGGGTCAATTGAGCTAGGCCATGTTGAGAAGTGTGAGTACATAAAAACATTAGCAAATCATGTAACAGTGCTATCAGAGGTTGGTTCGAAAGATGTGGAGAAGATTATCCCTCCATACAAATGGATCCAACTGATGCAAGCTGAGCTCGATGCAGGGGCGTGGAAAGTAATTGGAGAAGCGAGAGAGGGAGGGAATGTGGGCCTATTCAGGTCTAGCGGAGAAGTTAGGTCGGGTCTTGTTGAAGAAATACTGACAAAAATTCCCTTCGAAAAAATCATCTGGGAGGCTCCGATCAGAGAGCAACAAGTTTGGTTTATAAAGCTTCTTGGAACCAATGTAAACCTTGGAAATATCTCGCCAAATGAAGTCGTGCCTTTAGAAACATTGCGTTTAGGCTTGCGAAGCGACACTTTCGATTATTTTTTAGACAAATTATAGATTTCCCTGCATAAATGGATCTTTTAAAACAATTCGTTGATTTTTTCCTTCATCTAGACCATCATCTCAATCAGATTATTCTTGATTATGGCGTGTGGACTTATGTGATTTTGTTTTTAATAATATTCATTGAAACGGGATTGGTAGTAATGCCATTCTTGCCAGGGGATTCCTTGCTTTTTGCAGCGGGTGCTTTTGCGGCAAAGGGCTCACTTAATTTGGCGGTATTACTTGTGCTTCTATTCCTTGCAGCATTCCTTGGTGACACCGTAAATTATTTGATAGGTAAGTTTATTGGGCCTAAGGTCTTTCGGCGGGACTATCTTTTGATAAAAAGAAGTCATCTCTTGAAAACTCAGGATTTTTATAACAAACACGGTGGTAAGACGATCATATTTGCCCGATTTATTCCTATTATCCGTACGTTTGCTCCGTTTATCGCGGGGGTTGGTTCTATGAACTACTCTAGATTCATTACTTATAATATTGTTGGAGGCCTCGTTTGGGTAATAGGGTTGACATTGATGGGCTACTTTTTCGGTAGCATTCCGTGGGTAGAAAGAAATTTCGAAGTAGTGATCATTGGAATCATTGTACTATCTATACTACCGCCAGTGATAGAATTTATAAGGCATAAGTTGAAGCCTAAAACGGTAGTCTAATTAGCTGCGAATAGATTGCTACCAAGGTTAGACCGCATCAACCTTTAAAAACGTTTGGCGGAAAGACTTGGAATAATAACGTCTTCTGCTGTTGAAATGGGTACTCTGGGACACGTCTCGAAATATCTCGCACGAAATTCTCA
>DASVUU010000066.1:0-7301 GCA_036386935.1 Cytophagaceae bacterium
CCTATATACTAAACCGAAACGTGTCTGTTTATTATAATAAGTTGTTCTTTGTAGAAACTGTTTATGATCATAGGCAGCCAATGCAATTACGTCATCCGTGGAAGATAACACCCCTCCAGCCAGATAGCTGTCATAGGACCAAACATGTTCATGCATTCCGTTGATGTCCACTCGCGCCTTTGTTCGCGGAATAGGCATAATAGCACTTGGACCGCCAAAACCGACGCCTTGCTTAAACAATCTATCTGCACCTATTATTTTACCAGCCCCTGCTGGGCAGAAATACTCGGGTGCTACAGAAAACCCCTTTAGTGTAGAGCTAAGAGTGAGACTGCTACTATCCGCGGACAGCTCTATTGTGATCTCTTTGTTATTATCTAGAAGATAAGAAATACTGCCGCCTTTCGCAGATTTCTCTACCTTGAAACTTATTGGATGAATAGCCTGACCATCAATTTGAGGGTACCAATTGTTAATCGATAATGTTGATGAACTAATGCTGTAGGATCCGTCCTTATTTATATTCCATGACAGAGATTGCTCATTTGAATGCTTGGTTGCTGAAATTGCACAAAATGAATTCTGACATGAAAAAGTAAATAAATAAAAAAGAGCAGTGATAATGGAAAGTGGAATTTTCATCTAAACGTTAGTAACAATAATAAACATATTTTTAAATTGGCTATTGCCTGGTTTCAGGGAAATTCAGTCCTCGGATTTAGGTTTTAGAGCAGCATTCTTGTTCGTAGGAATCAGTGGGATCTGATCCTGTATTGCTTTAAACCATCTATCGGCCATAAAGCTCTGGCCTCGCTCATTGGGATGCACCCAATCAAAAGTCATAGTAGTACTCTTATTGGTTGTATCATTTATAAAGCCTGTGGCAATGTCCACCGCGAATACTGGCGATTTAGCTGTGGTCTTATTCTTTACGATTTCGTCCACCCTTGCATTAATCGGTTTCCAACCCGTGATCAACTTTGCAACAAAAATCTTAACCTCAGGATTTTTCTTTCTTAGCTCATCAATTATCGCCTCAATGTTTTTGACCGTGTTCTTAACGTCTTTATTCAGATCATTTGTCCCAATATGCAAGAGTGCGATATCCGGCGTATATTTGTTCAGCCTCACTGATAAACTAGGTAAAGGCGTGCCAGTCCATTCCTTATTTTTATTTCCTTTCAACAATCCTTTAGATTTTATTCCATAATAGGAATCATGGCCTCTGTCAAATACTTTTCCTGTATACCGCGAGGTTGGGGGAGTCAGCAATTTCGAAGGATCTTCTTTAAACCATAAGTTCGTATATCCAACAAAGTCAACAGAATAGCCTGCGGAATCCAACTTTTCCCAAAGCCATGGGCGATAACTTAGCTCGGTTATCTTTCCTCCTGATACTTTGCCATTGGTGATTGAATTGCCCATGCAAACTATTCTGATAGGAGCTTGCCCATATATATTTACAAAAGCTAGGCAGCAAGACAAAAGCAAGTAGTTTTTCATGACGCACATTATTGGAAAACTACAAACTGTTTTTAACACAAATAAATTATTTAAGTAAAATTAATCAAAATCAGCAATTAACTAACTTCTGGGACTATAGATACAATCTATTAATTTGCCCTTACCTTTTTAGCTTTTCAAGGGACGCAAAACTCGCCTGCGCACAATTGGAGCGTCGTTACATTTGTTGAAAATCCAAAAATATCAATTTCCGCAAATGGTTTTTACAATCTTCTTTTATATAAAAGGTTTCCAGTTTATATCATAAATAGATACCTCAGATTGATTCGCGCTTTCGGGATGCTGGCTTCTAAGAAACCAGACGAAATGAACTTTATGAATATCAACTCTTAAGAATGGCAGTACGTGAACTGTGGTCTTACATGCTGCAAAATCAAACAGTGAGTAGACCACTTTCATATTAAAGCCAAATCCAGGGAAAAGTAGTCGTGGTGTTCAAAGCATTTGATTGACAATATGTATTCTCACAGGATAAATCGAAATAACATGGTCATGCGATCATCGGGGGTTAAAAAATGGTATTGGCTATTTAACGTCATTTGGCAGCTGTTTATTGGGCCCGCAAAAAAATGACTTAAGGACACAAATTAACTACAACATTTTGGGATAACGTTAATATTATAATACCAATGACAGAGGTCGCTGCCATTGGTATTTATGTTAGTTTATTTAACAACAATAAACCGATTAGTAAATCTTCCTTTGGCTGACTGGGCCTGTACAAAATAGATGCCTTTTTCCAACTCAGAAATGTCCATCGTAAATTCATGCTCCATTCCCGTCAAGGAATATTCTTTAATAGATTTTCCTAGTTGATCATATATGGCTATTGACTTAACACCTGTGCTTATAATAGCCGTTACGACACTACTTGCGGGATTGGGTGAAAGACTGAAAGAAGCAGATGGAGCAAGATTTTCTTCAGAAACCTCTAAGGGTATTGAAGCTGGCCCAATTGCCACGTTTATGCTATTGGCGGGCAATGATATAGAATAGCCATTTGCTTTGTTGATCTTTCCCAGCAATACCGCATTCTTTCCAACAGAAGTGGTATACACATCCATTTCGAGAGGCAGGGAACTCCCCGACAGCTTTACATTCTTAGCCGATGTACCTCGGTTCATTAGCAAGGTGCCTAAGGTTTGATTGTTGAAATTGGTATAGCCAGTTGAAAGGATCAAGGGATCGTCGGACACGGCATCGCACCTGATAGAGTTTGCCTTTATCATATTTGTAACTTTTATGGCATGCCAGATTAGTTTGTCAGCCTCCCCGGCGTTGTTGGTTAGCACGCACCACAAGTTCATGTTTCCATATGTCAGCGCATTGTAAACGTTTCCACAATATGTCATTAAACCAGCGACATCGTTAGTGAATCCCGAGGTCTCTGACATCCACAATTGCTTTTTGTACTGTGCCGCGAATTTATAGGTGTTAGTCCACTGCGTTGCACTAGGACCACCGACCTTAATTCCATCGGTGTCATAGTTATGGAGTGCAAATGCATCTAACCTTTCCATCAGATCAGGATATTTTGTAGCTTCCTGATAAAAATTCAGCACGTTGCTTTGGGCCCATAGTATTTCACCAAAAAACATCTTTGTTGTGAGTCCTTCTTTCTTAAATTTTTTAGCAACCACATCTGCTGCTTTTGCAAGTTCTGGAATAGAATATTTACACGATCCATAAGGCTCATGGAATTCCGGCTCATTTTGGATGCTTATAGAATATAAATCTTTACCTGTCTGTTTCTTCCAGGCCCGCACCCATCCTACCATCCATTCAGCAAATTCCTCATACATATTTGGGCGTAAGGTGCCGCCACATAAGTTGCGAAATTTTGGATCTCGATTTTCGTTGCAAGGGGACCAAGAAGGAAGCACTTCTGTACCACCCATTTTATAAACAGAATAAGGCGCGGTGCTCATGTCTTTCATCCAACCCGGTGGTGAAAAAACACTGGCGATGAAAAAAGGAGGATTAGTCTGCCCATAAACCTTTTTTGCCCAATCTATCTTGTCTTGGTTAAAAACAAACTTTGATTGATCAAGAACATTGGGGTCCGAATTGTCATTTTCAGCTTCCTCTAGCTCGCCGGAGTATTCTCTGTCTACAATAACTCTATAAAATGCTGGCTCTAAGGTGGCAGTCCTATCGTCCACCCAACCATGGCTTCCGAATCCTTGAATTTTTTGATAAGTCTTATTAACGTCGACCGACACAGTAGCCGTTTGACTGTAACTACTTTGCGTAAATAAACCAGCACTTAACACTAGGCCGGTTGTTATGCAATAATTGTAAAGGTGTTTTCTCATACTTTTTAAGGGGTTAATTGAATCAACAATCCAAATAAATGTCTAACAACAACAGAAAGCACCTTAATTATACTTGCTTGCTATAGTTAAATTTATTCATGGAATACTGCAATATAAAGCTAAAAATTTCAAAAATCAAAGACGGATCACGCTAATTTATTGATATTTAAGTTTTTGCAAACATTAGAAAGTCATAATGGTACATAATTAAATGTCAGAGCATTCAAATTAAAAATCTAAAAATTAGTTACTTGAGCGCCACTATTCGTACATTGAAAAGACACTTGAATAACAATTAATTTTAATGAGAAATTTTCTTTATAGGCTGCCAAAATGTGCAAATTACTGCCTATTTGTTTATTTTCTTTTTGGCATATGCTCACCATCCATTGCTGGACATTTTTCAAGAGTTGAGATATTGAGAGAAGAGCTACCAAAAATTCCACTCAAACAAATCATTAAAAATCCTAGACTTACTTTTTTACCGTACCATAGGTTTAAATATAACAAAGAGGAAAAAACGTACTGGCTACGTTTCATATATTCCAAAGTCGAAGTACAAAAAGTATATTATTTATTTTCACCCTTTATAATTAATAAAAAGCTTGACCTATATTATTATGTAGGAGATAGTTTACTTCATTTCCAAAGTGGCGTAGTCCATCCCTTTCAAGAAAGGAATTTTTATTTGCCAGATGCCTACTTAGAACTTCCCATCTCCACTAAGCCTACAACATGTTGGCTTCATGTAGAAAGCTTTTATGGACATTCTTTTCAATTCGAGGAATTTGAAAGCAAACAGGTTATTAGACACGAGTTACAGATTTTCACTGTTGAATTTTTCTTTATTGGCGTTGGCTTTCTAGCTGCTATATTTAGTTTCCTCTACTATCTATTTCTGAGAGATAGGCTATACCTCTTCTATGGTATATTTTCTTCATTCCTTTTGTTGGGAAGGCTTACTCATAATGGATTTATATTTCATTATCTAAACCCCATCCTAGAGTTTGACACTTTGAAGTCTATTTTCAACCTATATTCGATAAGCTATGTCGGTGTCAACATTTCCTTATTGTTTTATTTTCATGAGTTTTTGAAATTTTATAGACGGCCCAAATCATACTATTTTATTATTTATAGTTTTGCAACAATCCGCTTTATTCTACTCTTAATCCAGCTATGTAGTCAAAATCCTACCCTCTCCAAGATTGTGGAACACCATATTTATGATCTTATTATCCAGTGTTTTTTGCTATTTACCGTCTTGACCACGTCAAAAAGATATCTTAGACCGAACATGATTGCCGGTGTAAGTATTGTTATCCTTATAGTTGGAAACCTTAGATTCATACTTCCGCTCTGGGGAATTTCCGGCTCTTCTGGAAGGCCGTTCGACTTCTTTCTTAATTACGCCGGGGTTGAGGTAATCCTTTTTGCCATCGGAATGGCTTATCGTTCCTATTTTTTAAAGAAGGAACATGACATTGCTGTTGCTCATATGGTCGAGACATTGAAAGAAAGTCAATTGGAAAAAGACTTTATAAACAAGGAATTGGAAATAAAGGTGGAGCAAAGAACAAAGCAGATACAAGAAATGAATGCTTTGCTCAATACACACAATATCCAACTAAAGTCGGAAATATCGCATGCGATCGAAGCGAGGGTGTTCCGCAGTGTAATGAACTTTAAAGAATTTCAGCAGATCTTCATCGATGACCATGCCTGCTACTCTTACCTTGCTAAAGTGAAATGGAAAGACCCGAAGGATGCTAGGTGCAGCAGATGTGACTATGGGACCAACACTATTCTATCTAATTTTTCGAGGCGATGCGGTAAATGTGGCTATGTGGAGTCTGTCACTAATGGTACCTTATTCCATAGGCTGAAATTTCCGATTTTAAAGGCGTTTTATATCACCTATCGAACCAGCAATTCTATCAAGGAACTGCCGACGATTATAGATATGGCTGAAGAAATAAACCTGAGGCCGGGAACTCTGGGGAATTTCAGACAGAAGGTAATCCAGCTGTTGCAATCATACTCTAGCAAAAAAAAGCACAAAGACGGCTGGACACATTTAATCGAATATTCCATCGCACAAGCAAAGGCATAATGCATCTGCAAATATCCTTATTATTAATAAATGCGAGTTTGGAAAAAGATCGCAATTACGACTGATGCTTATTCCATTAACGACGGTGATTACTTGATTCATGGACCGTATACGTGTTGAGCCCTAAATGATACCTATAGAATTAGTACTTCGGTACTATATTAAAATATAAGGTCCTATAGAGAATACATCCCTCAAACGGCTTTTGGGATATTTGCTTTTTAAAATTTTCGCTGTACTTTTGTCGTTCGCGCAAGTCAATTACCCTTAGTGATTGATTTATACAGAAGGGGGGAGAGAAAGGCTCTGTGAACCTCTAGCAACCTACGCGCAAGTAAGGTGCTAAATCCTATCCTAAATATTAGGACCTATAAATTGATTATATGAATGTTGATTTGTTGTTTGCCAGTAAAAATTTCGATTTCTTTTTTAAGAAGCCTCCCCTTCAGTCTTCCATTGAAATGTGCTGTTGCTGCTCATAACAAGCTTTTTGAATTAATATGTTATCAGCGTTGAAGAAAATCTAAGTGGAACACTACATATATAAACATACAACACCCTTTATTTGCGTATCAGGTGCCGAGATCCAAGGATTGACTATCCACTATAGCACCCTCGGCACATTGAATAGCAATCATGACAATGTAATTTGGATATGCCATGCTCTCACCGCAAATTCCGACGTGTCAGCATGGTGGAGTGGACTCATAGGACATGGGAAACTGTATGATCCAAACAAGCACTTTATAATTTGCGCGAATATCCTCGGTTCTTGCTATGGAACCTCGGGCCCTATTGAAATAAACCCGAAAACAGCAAGGCCTTATTACCTAGACTTTCCTTTCATCACAATTCGGGATATGGTAGGCGTCCATGAAATTTTAAAAGACGCACTCAACATAACTAAAATACATACTTGCATTGGTGGATCCCTTGGAGGCCAACAAGCCATGGAGTGGGCTATTTTGAACCCAATACTTATAGAAAATTTAGTCCTTCTCGCTACCAATGCTTTTCACTCTCCCTGGGGAATTGCCTTCAATGAAGCGCAGAGGATGGCAATACAAGCTGATCCGAGCTGGAAAAACCTGACGCCCGACGCAGGCAGAGAAGGATTAAAAGCAGCAAGGGCGATCGCTTTACTATCTTATCGAAACTATCACACCTACGAATGCTCTCAAAAAGAAGACGATGATATTAAAGTGGACAACTTTAAGGCATCTTCTTATCAGAATTACCAGGGTGAGAAACTTGTAAATCGGTTCAATTGCCATGCTTACTGGTACTTAACCAAGGCGATGGACTCCCACCATGTGGGCAGAGGCAGAGGCTCAGCAGAAGGCGCATTA
>DASVUU010000067.1:0-5880 GCA_036386935.1 Cytophagaceae bacterium
ACCTTCAGTCATCGCGCATTCTGGGAATGTACCAATCATTATTGCTGACAACAGGTCCACAGATGATTCTGTTTCCTTCTTAGAATCAACATACCCATCGCTTAGGATAATATTCATTCCACAAAATGAAGGATATAGTAAAGGGTATAACATTGCGCTACGAGAGGTAGATGCCGAATATTATATCCTATTAAACTCTGATGTAGAGGTTACCGAAGGATGGTTGAAAGTCATTGATTTCATGATTGGTAACCCCGCAATTGCTGTCTGTCAACCTAAGATCAAGTCTTATAGGGAGAAATCACATTTTGAATTCGCCGGCGCAGCAGGTGGTTTCATTGATAAATTAGGATACCCGTTCTGCAGGGGGCGTATTTTTGATGAACTCGAACCCGATCTCGGTCAATACGATGACACCTGTGAGATATTTTGGGCCACCGGTGCATGTTTTTTTGTAAGATCTAAGGTTTTTTGGGACGCCGGCGGCTTTGACGACGATTTTTTTGCTCACATGGAGGAGATAGACTTATGCTGGCGAATCAAACGGTTGGGCTATAAAGTCTTTTATTACGCAGAAAGCGAAGTATACCATCTCGGCGGTGGCACATTAGCCATGGGTACTCCTAGAAAAACCTACCTCAATTTCAGGAATGGCCTTATCCTGCTCTATAAAAATTTGCCTGAATCAAAATTGCTGCCGATTATCTTACAAAGAATGGTTCTAGATGGGGTTGCTGGGATGAAGTTTCTATTAAGTGGAGGATTTTACCATTGTGTCGCTATCATTCAAGCTCACCTGTACCTCTATTCAAATTTTAAAAAGGTTAGAGAAAAACGTTTAGGTGTGCAGCAAAAGGAATTCAAAGGCGAAATTAGTGGAATACTAAATGAGTCTTTGGTCTGGAATTATTTTATTAAAAAGAAGAAAAAGTTTAGCGAGCTAATTTTTAAATATCCCAAATAGAACTCCTGTGTCTTCTTAGATGCTTATGAATATCTATAAAAAAGGCAAGCACTAAGTAAACTAATAAGGGGGAACCAAAGGTAAGGAATGACAAATAAATGAAATACATCCTTATACTAGCCGATGCAATTCCTAACTTTTCTCCCAGAAAGGTACATACACCAAACGCTTGCTTTTCGAAAAAAGATTGTAGCTTAATCATCAAAACGTTTATTAATTAATGGATTTCATTTATAAATATAATTGAAAATTTTAATTTTTGTTAAAAAATATTACAATAAAATTGTATTACTTGATTTATACCAATAATTTCGCCAAACAACGAAAACAAACTTTTTCAATTTATGAACTTACTCAAACAACTTTCATTAACCGCTGCCACGGGTAGCATGCTTGTCTTAGGAGGATGTACCCTCCAACAGATGGTAAAAATGTCAAAAGAACAAAAGTTAACAGTATCCCCTTCACCTTTAGAGCTTCATGGTGACAGTGTCCGCTTTAACTTATCCGCGCAGCTTCCTGCAAAGATGCTGAAGAAGAATAAAATTTATACGGCAACAACGTTTTATAGATACGGTGATCAGACAATGAATTTAGGCGAAATTCAATTTAAGTCTGTTAATTTTCCAAACGCAAAAACAATCGGCCCTACATTATCGAAGAATTTTTCTTTCGGATATAAGCCAGATATTACAAATGGCGACGTGACTGTAGTTGGTACAGCAACAAATATAAAGATGAGTAAAAAGAAAGCTACTCTTCCCTTGCCAGTTGCAAAAGGTATCATTACTACATCAAGACTTACCAAAGAGGTTTTTTATATCTCATATGCTGAGCATGGCTACAACAACCGTGAGGAGCTTATTCCAAACAAGGTTGACTTCTTCTTTGAACAAGGTAGTTCAAAACTAAGAGTTCGTGAAACTGGTGGAAAGCAAGGAAAGTATGTGGATGCTTTTATCAACAAAAAAAATCCAACAAGAACAGTAAGAATCATTGGGAACCACTCTCCAGAAGGTGCTGAGTCTATCAACGCAAAGTTGTCTGATGAACGCGCGAAAGCTATAGAGAAATATTACAAAGGAAGGATGAAGAAGTATAAGCTGACAAAACAAGCTGATACTATTGAGTTTGCACCTAAAGGTATTGTACAAGACTGGGAAGGTCTGAAGAATCTAATGGATTCTACTAATTATGTTTCGGCTGACCAAAAAGCTGAAATATTAGATGTAATAAATGGTGCTGGTACTTTCGAAGAGAAGGAACAGAGATTACACAAATTGGGATCTTACAAAATCATCTTCACCAAGCTTTATCCTCAATTAAGAACGGCTAAGACTGAAATATTAACTATTAAACCAAAAAAGACAGACGAGCAAATTGCGACTTTGGCTAAAGGAATTTCTAGTGGTACCGTTAATCAAGATACTTTGAATGACCAAGAGCTTTCTTACGCAGCGACTTTAACTGCAAGTTTAGATGAAAAAGAATCAATTTATACTGCAGCAACTAAGAAGAACGATAGCTGGGCGTCACACAACAACCTTGGAGCAGTTTATTTGGAAAGAGCTTCTAAAGAAACGGATAAAGCAAATAAGGATAAATATCTTACCCAAGCTTTAACTCAATTTGAGATATCTGCAAAAGGTCAAAATAACGCTGAGGCTCACAACAACATGGGCATTATCTACTTATTAAGAGGTGATAGAACTCAAGGCTTACAGCATTTACAACAAGCTTCTCAACTTCCTACCAACGATGCCTTGAAAAAGGGAATGAATGGAACAAGAGGTATCTTATTAATAAAAGAAGGTAGATATGAGGAGGCTGTTCAAAGCTTGACTAGCGCAAATCAAACTCCAGAAGTTACTTACAACCTTGCTTTAGCAAATCTTTTGAAAAAAGATTTCTCAGCAGCAAAATCAGGATTTGAGTCTGTAATTAGCTCTTCTCCATCTGACGCCTGGGCATTTTATGGCTCTGCTATCACAGCAGCCAAGTTAAAGGATGCTTCTACCATGAATAGCAGACTTAAATCAGCTGTTCAGTTGGACAGAAAACTTGCTGATAAAGCCAAAGCTGATCTAGAGTTTCTGGAATATTTTGAGACTCCAGAGTTCAAAAGTTCTGTACAATAGTCTATTTATTTGTCAATATTCAAGAGCCATCTCATTGAGATGGCTCTTTTTTTTGGATTTATATGAGCAATGAAGGGGCTTGGTTTCAGATATCAAGCATTAGCTAGGTCAGCGAAAAGTCGCATTTGTACATTCATCGATTATTTGCTTAGGACCGTGTTATTTATTATCAACACCTTTGTGATTTGGTCTAGTTATTTTTATTTTTGCTGGATCTAATACAAGTATAATGAGAGAAATTCAATTCAGAGAAGCACTTCGTGAAGCCATGAATGAAGAAATGAGAAGAGATGAAAAGATCTTTCTCATGGGTGAAGAAGTTGCTGAATATAATGGTGCCTATAAAGTAAGTCAAGGTATGCTTGACGAATTTGGACCAAAACGAATAATAGATACTCCAATTGCTGAACTTGGTTTTGGGGGTATTGGTGTTGGAGCTGCTATGAATGGCTTACGACCAATTATAGAGTTTATGACTTTTAACTTTTCATTAGTCGCGATAGATCAAATCATCAACAGTGCTGCAAAGATGATGTCAATGTCAGGCGGCCAATTTCCAATTCCAATTGTTTTTAGAGGCCCTACAGGAAATGCGGGGATGCTGAGTTCTCAGCACTCACAGAACTTCGAAAATTGGTTTGCCAATTGCCCAGGCTTAAAGGTTGTAGTTCCTTCCGATCCATATGATGCAAAAGGATTATTAAAAACATCTATCAGAGACAATGATCCCGTAATCTTTATGGAATCTGAATTGATGTATGGGGAGAAGGGTCCGGTGCCTGAGGAAGAATATTTGTTACCAATTGGAGTAGCTAGTGTAAAAAAGGAAGGAAGCGACGTCACAGTTGTATCATTTGGAAAAATGATGAAAATCGCTTTCGCTGTAGCAGAGGAGCTAGAAAAAGAAGGTACCTCAGTAGAGGTGATTGACCTTAGATCTGTTCGTCCTATCGATTATGCGACTATTGTTGAATCAGTAAAGAAAACTAATAGACTAGTAGTTGTTGAAGAAGCTTGGCCGTTAGCCAGCATTTCCGCTGAGATAGCTTATCATGTGCAGCGTTATGCATTTGATTATCTAGATGCTCCAGTTTGCAGGGTCACCAATAGGGACGTTCCATTACCTTATGCTCCTACATTGATAGACGTTATCCTACCTAACGTCAAAAGAACATTAGAAGCTGTAAATTCTGTTTTATATAGATAAAATCATATAAATTAATCATAAAAAAACCTCGCTAGCGAGGTTTTTTTATGCAATTACTTGGCACTGTTCTAACGGCCAAATGATTTTAAATTTGGCATCCGCTTCCCTCCCATTTTATTTATTGACTTCATCATTTTTCTCATGTCTTCAAACTGCTTCAACAGATTGTTCACCTGTTGAATTGAAGTTCCACTCCCATCGGATATTCTCTTTTTTCTATTTCCATTGATGGCGTCTGGATTTTGTCTCTCAAACGGCGTCATTGACTTAATAATTGCTTCAATTGGCTTGAAGGCATTGTCGTCGATATCGATATCCTTCATCATCTTGTTCATTCCCGGAAGCATTCCAACTAAATCTTTGATGTTACCCATCTTTTTGATCTGCTGCAATTGGAAAAGGAAATCTTCAAAGTTAAATTGATTCTTTCTTATTTTTTGGTTGATCCTTTTGGCTTCATCCTCATCGAATACCTGCTGCGCTCTTTCAACAAGGGATATAACGTCCCCCATTCCTAAAATACGCTGAGCCATACGATCAGGATAGAAAAGATCAAGAGCTTCCATCTTTTCACCCGTGCTTATAAACTTGATAGGCTTTTCCACAACAGCTTTGATTGACAAGGCAGCTCCACCTCTTGAGTCACCATCTAGCTTGGTTAAAACAACACCATCAAAATTGATTCTTTCGTTGAAAGTCTTGGCTGTGTTCACAGCATCCTGACCTGTCATTGAGTCTACTACAAAAAGGGTCTCCGAAGGATTAATTGCTTTTTTAACTTCAGCAATTTCTTTCATCATATTCTCATCAATCGCTAGTCGACCGGCAGTGTCAACAATTACAATTTTGAAATTATTTGCCTTTGCAAACGCGACAGCATTTTTCGCTATATCAACCGGATTCTTATTCTCTGGTTCTGAGTAAACCTGTACCTCGACTTGACCACCCAGAACTTTCAACTGATCGATAGCTGCTGGCCTGTAAACATCGCAGGCTACAAGCAAAATATTTTTACCTTGCTTTTTTAAATGAAGTGCCAATTTACCAGCAAAAGTAGTCTTTCCCGATCCTTGCAAACCCGATAGCAATATTACTGCCGGGTCACCTTTCACGTTAATGTCCTCCTTCTGTCCGCCCATCAACTCAGTCAGCTCTTCGTTCACAATCTTCACAAGCAACTGTCCAGGAGATACGGCGATAAGTACTTCGCGACCTAATGCCTTTTCGCGAATAGTGTCAGTGACAGTTTTAGCAACTTTATAGTTAACGTCAGCATCAATCAAGGCTTTTCTAATTTCCTTTACGGTTGTTGCTACGTTTATTTCAGTAATTCTACCTTCGCCTTTTAATGTCTTAAAGGCACGATCCAGTTTTGAACTTAAGTTTTCAAACATGTCTACAAATTATTTGTGCAAAAGTAATAAAAAATACGATCTTACTTAAACTAGAATTATCAATAAGTAACTCAATTATTACCATCCTGCTTAATCGATCCCTAGTATAACTAAATCTAATAAATTATTATGGCTATCTTCAAATTACAATATATGTTACTTAACTTAGACCCCGAT
>DASVUU010000068.1:0-1837 GCA_036386935.1 Cytophagaceae bacterium
TTTTTTGATTACCGAAAGCAATGCATATAGCTCGGTTTGCCATATCGGAACAGAAGGAGGGGCCGATACGATCGGAAATTTAAGTTTTTATGGAAACGGTACAAGTATGTTTTACTTAGGAGGCAAGTTTAAAATGATTTCTGCCACATGGAAAGTAGAAAATCCCAATACCCATTATAGGACTAAAGCGAAAGTTCAAATTTGGGGAAATGGTAAATTGATCTATGACGGACCTCTCCAGTTAAAGGGTTTGCCCGTCATTCAAGTCACTACCGATATAGCTAACGTACAGGAGCTCAGTTTTAAAGTTATTTATCAACAGGAGGAGAGTGATTGGGGAACAGTGCGAATAGAAAATATAAAATTAATGCCATGATTGAAAAAGGAGATCATTCGTCGTTAAAAAATTTCCTAAGGCTGGTAATTTTAATGTAAATTTAAATCAGCGAAAGGGAAAGACGCATATTAGTTTATAAACGTTATTTTGATAAGAGTGCTTACAATTATGAGAAATGTATTTCTAGTTTTTATTTTACTTTTTACCTTTTTTGATGGTTATGAACTGGCAGCTCAAAACTTCGTACCGGGTACCGATTGGAAGGATACCGAGGGCAACCTCATTGAAGCCCATGGAGGGGGAATAATGAAATTTAAGGACACTTACTATTGGTATGGAGAGGATAAGAGAAAAGGCAACTTTAATAAAACAGGAGTAAGTGGATATAAGTCTAAGGGCTTGGTAAACTGGTCCAATATAGGCGTTGTCCTAAAAGCTGAAGTCATGCCCGATCTGTTTAAAGTGCCTACCCAAGGCGATGCCGTATTAGAAAGACCTAAAGTGATCTATAATAGAAAGACGAAGAAGTTCGTCATGTGGATGCACCTTGATGCAAATACATATACTGTGGCTCAGGCTGGTGTTGCAATAGCTGATAAACCCGAAGGCCCTTTTAAATTTGTCAATTCATTTAGACCTATTTCCTTCAAGTACGATTATAAGAATACCAGGGGGGATCAATACAATTCTAAAGAAGAGAAACTTGGAAATACCTACCGAGACATGAATTTATATGTCGATGATGACGAGAAAGGGTATGTTTTTTACTCAAGTGAAGATAACTTAACAATGTATGTTTCCAGACTTAATTCATCCTATACAGATATTGAAAAGCCAATTGTAAAAGATAAAACTTGGTCTAGAATCCTAATTAACGGATCACGAGAAGCACCTGCCCCATTCAAATTTAACAAAAAATATTACCTAATCACTTCGGGCCTTACGGGATGGTCGCCTAACGCAGCTCAATATGCGGTGGCGGATTCTATATTGGGGCCCTACACCGTAAAGGGTAATCCAGCCATTGGAAAAGGGGCTAACGTTACATTTGGTTCGCAAAGCACCTTTGTCTTAAAAGCACCAAATTCGTCCCCAAATACGTTCATATTTTTGGCCGACAGATGGAACGGGACGGAATTAGAAAAGTCAAGATATGTTTGGTTGCCCTTCACTGTAAAAAATGAACGAATCCAATTATTAAACCTTCCCTCTTGGAATATGAAGGTTTTTGATACCACCGCACTGGCTAGTTTCAAGGCCGCGTCTTTTAATATTTCATATGATAAAAACCAACATTCGCTTCACTGGAACAAAGTAAACGGTGCTCATCTTTACTTTATAGTCCGTAATGGAGAGTTCATTGGAGACACAGACTCAACCTACTTTAAATTGCCCAATACAATAAGTGGAAGGAGTTATGAATATAGAGTCATAGCAATGAATATATTTCAACTCCAGTTATCGAGCCAGAATAGTTTAGTAATAAGCTCGCCGTCAGTT
>DASVUU010000069.1:0-3576 GCA_036386935.1 Cytophagaceae bacterium
GCAGGGTGTAAGTTCAGGGCCCATATACCTATTCAATTTTTTAACCTTTGCAGTAGAATGGGTGGACGTCTTTGCTTGCTCAATGTGTCTGAAATTATCGTAGAAATCATGCTTATTGTCAAAATAACAAAGGCAGTAACACACGCTTGGTGCATCAAAACAAAATTTTAATTACCCTCAGACGCTTCATATTCGTCAATTAACTTGTCTATATCTATAGGGTAGAATGCTACACTAGTAGCTGTGAAGAAACCTATTCCTCCCTCGATGTTTGTATAATAGTAGCTCGGTTCACTATAGGGCAAATCGAGTATTTTTTGAATGTCGAAAGACTGGGTTAGTGGATTTTTCTTTGTATTTCGCGATTGACTATAATATCGATCCCATTCGTCAAAGAAATTTTTATCAAAGTGATGAACCTCAATTCCTATAGTTTTATCTATATCTGATCGACTTTCGTTTTGGTGAACATATAAATTTGCAGGAAGGTTTATTTCTTTGTTATGTAGTGCTAAGAAGAACTCTGTGCCAGATGAAGGCATTATAGTATCAAGGTCCAGTGTAGGATCATAGTCGAATGCTCGTAAATATCTATTCAGAGCAATCAATCGAATCCAATTATTCTCGTTTGCTTCTAGCGTTACCTTCATCCTGTAAAAACCATTGATATAAGTGCTGTCTATTCTAAGCATGGTTGGCATTACCGTTAATTTTGGTACGGTACAGCGGGCTTTTGCATGAAATCCCTCAGCAGTGGTTACTTCTAGGTGATAGGTGTGCCCAGGGATGATAGGCAGTTCTTTTGCTTCGATGGTATAGGAGATAGAACTCGTTCGGAAAAATTCTTCATCTTCTAAATAAGAAGGCGTTTCGTTGAGTGTGTGGTACTTTAAGAATACCTTTCTTTCCCCATTAGATAGGGTAACAATTGCGTCCTTTACAACATCATCATCAGGTGAATAGGGCTTTTCATTGAAATATGGAAGTGTTTTGTAAATATCAATTTTAATAAGACTGTCGTTAGTAGAAAGGATACCTCTCACCACTAATTTCCCAGGACCAAAGTCAGGCAATTTCGGATTTACTTCATCCACACATCGAAAACAGACTACCGCTAGAATTAGATACATCAAGGAATACATCAGCTGCCTAAATATTTTGATCATAGACATTATTTAAAACTAATTTTGTAACTAACTGACGGTAGGATAGGGAAGAGGACAATTTGCTGCAACGATCTCGTTCGAAGCAAAGGATTCTCTGATTGGCCGGTTTCTTGCAGCGAGTAAAAATAAGGGTTATGTTTATTGTAAGCATTGTATACACTTATCTCCCAGGTTCTCTCTCTAAGCTTCTTGAGTTTTTTATGAAACTGTACACTCACATCTAACCTATGGTAGGATGGCATTCTGTACCCGTTTTTCTCAGAATACTCAACGCTGTACCCGCTCGATCCGGGATCTTTATATAAAGCAAATGGGAGGGTGATTGCATTCCCGCTGCCGTAGGTCCAGGTTGTTGAAAAGGTTATTTTTTTGTTGGGCTGGTAGATGAGGACAACCGAGCCATCATGCCTTCTATCATATCGGGCAAAATACTTTTGTCCCATATTGAGCTGATCGAACTGAAGCCATGTCCAAGACAGGGTATAGCCGATCCATCCTGAAAATTTTCCTGCATTCTTTTTAATCAATGCTTCTATTCCATAGGCCCATCCATTTCCAGCTGTGATGACGTCTTCCCAATAATCAAATTGGCCTCCATCCTGGACTGAAAATGAATTGCCCCCATCTTTATAGGCGATGATATTTTTGTTTTTCTTATAAAACCCTTCCAAACTTGCAAACCCACTCCAACTTTTAAAATCATTGCCAATTCCTGCGGCCCATTGTTCGGACTTCATTGGTTTAGTTATATCTGTAGTCGGAACCCATGCATCGAGCGGGGGGCCATAGCTGGTTGTAGAAAGCATGTGAACATATTGATTCATTCTGGAATAAGATGCTTTGAAAGCGACGTAAGGAGAAAGCTTTATACTTGCACTGAGTCTTGGTTCCGGATTGATATAATTTCTGCCACGACAGAGGTAATGGCTTAATCTAAAGCCAGTGTTGATTGTGAGTAGTGGTACAGGTTTGAAAATATGTTCCAAAAAAAGACCGGTTTCAAAACTATGGAGCAACTTCTCTTCCGGATTGTTTGCAAATGTTCTACCATTCTTTTCGTAGACGGTGTTGTTTACCCCAGGTCTGAAACGATGGTATGTACTCTGTATACCATACATAAGTTCATGACGGTTAGAGATGCGTGTGGTCCAATCATATTTGATAGCAAAATCTTGGATATAGCTGCTATACTTAGAAGTCCACTTATCAAAACCTTTGTCCTCGTCTATTATAGTATTTGCTAAGTTGTACCTCGTTGAGGAAAAGGTAAGGTTGGAGGCGGTGTTCTCGGTATATAGATGGTTCCATTGCAAGGTGCCGACGAGATTACGCCAGTTTATTTCATACATATTTTCCGTCTTTCCGGACTTTATCTTTGCTAGGAGTTTATCTTGACTTATAAATGCGCTAATTCTCAAATTATCCTTGGGACCTAATATTGAATGATACTTAGCGCTTACATCATAAAAATAAAAGCCCACCTTTTTGTCACTAGGTAAAAATGGCTTAGTGAGCAGATCTAGATAAGTGCGCCTTGCAGATACTATAAAGGAAGATTTTCCTTTCTTTATCGGTCCTTCTATTGTTAATTTGGATGAAATCAGGCCAATCAAAGCTTCAGCATGTAGCTTCTCTTTGTTGCCATCTTTTGTTTTTAATTCGAGCACAGAAGAAAGTCTTCCTCCATACCGTGCAGGAAACCCACCTTTAGTTAACTCTACGCTTCTTAAAATGTCGTTGTTAAACACAGAAAGAAAACCAAAAAGGTGGTTGCTATTGTAGATAGGAGCATCGTCCAACAATATTAAATTTTGGTCCGCCCCACCGCCACGGACATAGAGACCGGCGCTGCCTTCACCTCCTTTTTGCACTCCGGGTAAAAGTTGCAAGACCTTCATTACATCTTTTTCACCAAACAGGGAAGGAGTATTCTGAATTTGAGAAATGGGTATGCTGAGCACACTCATCCTAGGATCGTCGGACCAGCTTTCTTTGTTTGCCTCTACAGTGACCTCTGAAAGTATGCTGGCATCGACCAACATCGTTATGTCTAGCCTTGTATTATTCTGCGGGTAAATGGTCTTATGAGCCGTCTGGTAGCCTAAGAAGCTAAAGTAAATCGTAGTACTATCCTTTAGCGAAAGGGAAATAGAATAAGATCCATCTGCGTTGCTCAATTCCTGAAAATTATATTCAGGTATAGAAATAAGAACACCTTTTAGTATTTCATTACTTGCCTCGGTATTAATTTTCCCATGTATTGTGCTTAGTGCTGCTTGACCCCATGCTGCGGATATGCCAATAACGAAAATAAAGGAAACGAGATATATCTTTCTAAAAGTCTTGACAAGCATCAGGTTGAAGATTCACTTCAAAGGTCTAAATTTTGAGGGGATATAGCTATCGGATA
>DASVUU010000070.1:0-6724 GCA_036386935.1 Cytophagaceae bacterium
ATTTCTCCAATTCCGCCCGCATCTTCCAAGCGATGCGACACGTTCTTGAAATCCTTTATTGCATTTAAGAAACCGGAGGGGTCAATTCCTAACGCAGCACCCGCTAGTAGCGCCGCCATAGTATTGATCATGTTGTGCCGGCCTTTTAGTGGAATCTGATCTATATCTATTTTGAATGAAGCTTTTAGGTTTCCCGAAATGTTAAAGAGTAAGGTTTGGTCAGCCTTGTAAGCACCATTCTCTATTTCTTTGTTCAATGAGATTCCTAGGAGTTGAGGCGATGTCTTAATATTGGCTAAACGTTCAACTATTACTGGATCATCCGCATTGTAGATGAAGTATTCTTCGGGAGACTGGTTTTTTGTTATCCTAAATTTAGATTCGACATAATTTTCAAATTTATACTCATATCTATCCAGGTGATCCGGTGTAATATTTAGTAAAACAGCCAAATGGGCTTTGAATTTGTAAACTCCATCCAATTGAAAGCTACTTAACTCAAGCACGTAGTATTCAAACTTATCTTCAATAACCTGCCTTGCTAAACTATATCCAATATTTCCAGCAAGACCTACATTCAAACCTGACTTTTTAAGTAGATGATAGGTCAATAGCGTTGTTGTAGTTTTGCCGTTGCTGCCTGTTATCCCAATGAACTTGGCTTTGGTGAACTCGCTTGCAAACTCGATTTCAGAAATAATTTGCTTGTTATTCTTTATAAGGGTTTGAATTAATTCCGCCTTGTCAGGGATGCCAGGGCTTTTTACAATTACGTCAGCATTTAAGATCAAGGCCTCAGTATGCACCCCTTCCTCATAAGAAATAGAGTTTTCCTCCAGCTCATACTTGTATTTTTGCTCAATTTTACCTTTGTCGGAAACGAATACGTCCATCCCCTTGGCCATAGCAAGCAAAGCAGCACCTACGCCGCTTTCACCACCTCCAAGAATAGCAATTCGTTTTTTCATTGTTATCTTAATTTTAATGTAGCAACCGTTAGAATTGCAAGTAGAATCCCTACTATCCAGAACCTTGTTACAATTTTCGATTCGTGATAGCCCATTTTCTGATAATGATGATGCAGAGGAGACATTAAGAATATACGTCGTCCTTCTCCATATTTTCTTTTAGTGTATTTAAAATATGCCACCTGCATCATTACGGATAGGTTTTCAATTAAGAAAATACCGCAGAGGATAGGTATTAATAATTCCTTCCTGATAGAAAATGCGATTACTGCGATAATCCCACCAAGAGCAAGACTTCCAGTGTCACCCATGAACACCTGAGCGGGAAATGAATTGTACCATAAAAAGCCTATGCATGCACCTACCAATGCAGCGCAAAAAACTACTACTTCCCCGCTGTCTGGGATATACATGATGTTTAGATAATTTGCGAAAATTGCATTTCCTGAGACATATGCAAAAATCCCGAGCGTCAGGGCGATGATGGCGGAGGAACCAGCGGCGAGTCCGTCAATGCCATCGGTAATATTCGCGCCGTTGGAGACGGCTGTAACTATAAATATTACGATGATGATATAAACAAGCCACATGTAATCAGCGCTTACAAAACTGAACAGTTCGTGGTAGTCTAGCTCATTATGTTTAAAAAATGGGATCGTCGTTTTAGTAGAATGTGCATCTACAAATTTCGAAGGAATGCTAATCGAATTCTCAGTTTTTGCAGGGGCATTGGAAGAATAATTTCTAATCAACACGTGGTCGTTGAAGTACAACACACTCCCTACTATGATTCCCAGTCCGATTTGACCAAAGATCTTAAACTTGCCTTCAAGTCCTTCTTTATTTTTCTTAAATACTTTAATATAATCATCAAGAAACCCGATACCGCCCATCCAAATAGTGGAAATCAGCAGCAACAGTACATAAACGTTACCTAACTTAGCTAAGAGTAGCGTTGGGATAAGAATACATGCAATAATGATGATACCACCCATTGTAGGCGTTCCTTTTTTCTCCATTTGGCCTGTTAAGCCAAGATCCCTAATGCTTTCACCAATTTGCTTGTACCGCAAGTAGCTGATCATCCTTTTGCCGAAAATCAATGCGACCACCAGCGACAATAACATAGCCATTCCTGCTCTAAACGTTATAAAGCGAAACACACCAGCTCCCACTAGGTCAAATTGTCTTTCGAGATAATCAAAAAGGTAATACAGCATAGCTGAGTGCTTAGTTTAAATTCTGAATGTTTAATTGAATGTTATACCTGCTGCATGATTGTGTCATGTATGAGAGGGTATTGATAATTTCATTTATCTGATCTACACATTCGTCACACGATGTGCTGATAAGATTTTTCATTTGAAGATGCTTTAGCCAATACCTAGTTTCTACTGCATCCTTGAAAGCCAAAGAAAGCTTCGCAAGAAAATCTTCATTGGTAATCGCCGCGAGCGATTGTTCCACGTTTTCACGGATACTGGTACCGCTTTTTAATATCTTTTCAGAATATTCAAACTCATTATTCTTTAAGAGAAAAATATATAGTTCAATTAAGCTCAATGAAAACTCGAATGTTTTATTGATGATCTTATTGTCCTTTTTCCTTTCTACAATTCTAATTCTCTGCTTCATGCTTTCTAGATCCCTAATATTTTAAATGTTTCTTTAATGATTTCTTTATCGTCAAAAGGGTATTTCACCCCTTTTATTTCTTGGTATGTTTCATGGCCCTTTCCTGCAACAAGTATAATGTCTCCCGGGCTAGCCAACGAACAGGCTGTCTTGATCGCCTCTTTCCTATCGGCAATCGTTAGTATCCTCTTCTGATTGACGATCTTAACGCCCTGTTGCATTTCTCTCAAAATGTCTTGAGGCTCTTCATTTCTAGGATTGTCTGAGGTTAATATAGCTTTATCACTAAGACGGCCAGCTATTTCGGCCATAATTGGTCTTTTTGCCGCATCACGATTTCCGCCGCATCCTATAACCGTTATTATCTTCTCATTTCCCTTCCTCAAATCCTGAATAGTTTCCAAGACATTCTTCAATGCATCCGGAGTATGTGCATAATCGACGATGGCAGTTATTTTAGAGGTAGAGATAATTTGCTCAAACCTTCCTCGGGCCGAGTCAGCGTTTGATAGCTGTACCAATACTTCCTCTTGGTCTTCACCAAGCAAACTTGCCGTTGCGTAGACCGCCAATAAGTTATAAGCATTGAAACTTCCAATCTGCTTAAACCATACTTCCTTTTTATCTATCTCTAGTTCCAAGCCATTGAAGGTGTTAGAAACCAACCTTGCTTTAAAGTCTCCATTTCCTCTCAAGGAATAGCTTTGTTTTAGCGCCTTGGTATTTTGAAGCATCACCGCCCCTCTTTTGTCGTCTACATTTACAAGAGCAAAAGCATTTATCGTCAATCCGTCAAAAAACTTCTTCTTTGCCTTGATGTATTCTTCGAATGTCTTATGATAATCGAGGTGGTCATGGGTGATGTTGGTGAAAACTGCACCAGCGAAGTTTAAACCTGCTATCCTGTTTTGAACTACAGCATGTGAACTCACTTCCATGAAACAATGTGTACATCCTCGCTGTACCATCATCGCTAGCAACTCGTTTAGTCGAACAGAGTCTGGCGTAGTATGAGTGGACGGAATCACCTCGTCGTTTATTTTATTCTCTACTGTGGAAAGAAGGCCGACATTGTACCCCAACTTCCTAAATAATTGATGTAACAACGTCACGGTAGTCGTTTTACCGTTAGTTCCAGTGACACCTGTCAATTTCAACTTCGATGAAGGGTTGTCGAAGAAATTTGCAGACATAATACCAAGGGCTAGTGTGCTTTCGGCTACTTGCACGTAGGTAATATTAGGCATCAAAGACTCCGGCATTCTTTCACAGACTACAGCTATCGCACCCTTCTCAATTGCATTGTCTATAAATTTGTGTCCATCGGACTCAACGCCTGTGGTCGCAACAAAAAGGCTATCTTTATTAATTTGTCTTGAATCAAAGGAAATACTAGACACCTCAATTCCCGTATCACCTGATACTGAAACCAAAGAAACCTTGTATAATATATCCTTTAAAATTCTCATCAATACTTTCTAGTTTAATCTAATTAAAATTGAACTTCCTTTAAATATTTTAGATCCTGCTATTAATGATTGAGCGACTACTCTTCCACTGCCGACATATCTAACTCTCATCCCCTTATTCTCTAATATGTATAAGGCATCTTTCAGAGTGAAACCTGAAACATCAGGCACCAAACTTTGGATAAATCTTTTGCTTTTCCAGGAGACAGAATTGTCTAGCCTTCTAGCCATCACCCATTCCTCGCCACCGTTAGATGAATGGTTTGAAATCCCCAGCTCATTGCATAGCATCTTTAGGTCATCATAATTTCCAGCCTTTATCAAAGGCAATGCATCATCAGAATTGGCGTTACCCGCTAAATTTAGTGGGTTGTGCAACTCAACGTCATTCGCGTAGACCTTGTCTGCTATTTCTTTAAAAACTGGCGCAGCCACGTCGCTTCCATATTGCTGAAAACCTTGTGGGTTGTCGATTACTACGATGCAACTATATTTGGGACGGTCGGCGGGGAAATACCCGACAAAAGAGGTATAGTAGCTCTTAATATATTGGCCGTTCTTTATCTTCCTGGCAGTCCCAGTTTTGCCAGCGATCTTGTAAACTGCGTTCTTAATATTGTTTGCTGTTCCGTTTTCCACGACTCCTTCAAGCATAGACCTTACATAAGTCAAGGTTTGTTCTGAACACATTTTGTCGTTCACCACTTGGGTTTCATATTGCTCTATGCTCTTGTCCGCAATTTTTGATTCTCTTACAATTAGAGGTTTAATCATCACCCCATTGTTGGCGATTCCATTATAGAAGGTCAATATTTGTAAGGGAGATAATTTTAATTCATATCCTATAGACATCCATGGAAGAGTAATTCCACTCCAGCTTGTGTTCGATGGTGTTTTGATATAAGGCCTTGCCTCGCCGTGCATTTGAAACCCTATCGGCTTAGCCAAGCCTAGGGTATGTATGTAGTTAATGAATCTCTGTGGATCTATGCCGAAATGATCATTTACTAATCTTGAAACTGCAATATTAGAAGATTTTTCGAAGGCTTCCTGAACCGTTATCTTGCCATATCCCCCAGGCTTAGAATCTCTCATTACCCTGTCGTAGAAATCATATTCTCCATTGCCGGTTTCTATACTATCGGTCGGCTTCAAGTTTGAATCTTCAAACAAAGCAATCATCGAAGCCAGCTTGAATGTCGACCCAGGCTCTGTCAGCCCTTGGTTTCCAACTGCATAATTGTAATTCTCAGAATATTTGCCTGGACCAAATTTTCCTAGGTTAGCAATCGCCTTAATTTCTCCTGTCTCCACCTCCATCAATACTACACAGCCATAGTCGGCATCGTGTCGTGCCAAATGATTTGCTAATGAGGACTCTGCAACATCTTGCAGGTTCACATCCAAAGTAGTTTGTATATCTACACCATCTTGGGGCCTAATTTCGGAGTCATCATGCATTGGCTTCCAGCTTCCTCCTGCCATCTTTCTAAATAATGCCTCTCCGTCTCGACCAGCAAGGTCATTATTAAAACTAAACTCCAATCCTGCACCTTTGCTGTCTTCGTTAATGAAACCAACCGTTCTCATTGCCAAGTAAGAAAATGGACGAAATCTTTTATCTACTCTCTCAAATATGACACCCCCTTTTAACCTTCCTTCACGGAAAATAGGCCACTGTGACATTGCCTTCTTTCCTTGGTAATTAATCATTCCTTTGTTCAATACCAGGTAATGTCTATTAGAAAGGCGAGCATCGTTTATTCTACGTTTGTATTCCGCGGCAGATCTATCATTATAATACCTGGACAAAAACATCGCTAAGGAATCTATTCCTTGCTTATATATTTCCTCGTCAGCAATCGTAGGATCAATAACTACTTTATAAAAAGGAAGTGATGTAGCTAATAGACTACCGTTGTCGGAATAGATATTTCCTCTGGTGGCCTTTACAATCCTGTATTGCAAGAGATTTTGTGCAGCGAGTTTTCGCCATCTCTCCCCTTCTACAACCTGCACCTTCAATAGCTTTACTATGATGGCAGACGCAAAAAGAAAGATGAGCAAAAATGCTATCCTTACTCTTAATACTATGGATTTCTTAATATTCACCCTCTTTGATTATAATTTTATAAGGTGGCCTTTTACTTTCCTCTAAACCGAGCATCTTCACTTTTTTTGCTACCTCCGACTGCTTGCTCGCGTACATAAGTTCTGCTTTCAAAGTAGTATAGTCAGCTCTCAAATCTTCTACTTCTGTTTTAAGTTTGTCAATCCTCCGTATCGTTCTTTCAGCGTAGTGGGCATTGCCTATGTATAAGACAAGAATGATGGAGATGTATAAAACATAAGGTAAATACTGTGCAGGCAAACCATTCTTAAATACTTGGTCTAGCCTAAACTTTGACTCTAAAGACTTAAATAGATTTTTCCTCTCTACTTTTGGTGCTTCTTTTTCCTTTAATGTATTAACAGCCATAATAAAGTATTACAATTTTATGCCTATCCGTAATTTACCACTTCGCGCCCTCGGATTTTCCTTCAGCTCCTCTTCACTTGCCTCTATTAATTTTTTATTCACTTGAGCAAAAGGTCGAATAACGTTTCCGTAAAAATCTTTTTCTGCGTCGCCAAATAGCACGCCTTTATTGA
>DASVUU010000071.1:0-7187 GCA_036386935.1 Cytophagaceae bacterium
GGTTGAAAAAGAACCATCATTTGAATATCAAAGCTAAAAATCAAGGCCCCACATTAGGGGCCTTGTTCATTAAAAAATATTCAGTTGACCACGTTCAGGCCTTTTGAACAAGCTGCAACATAAATCTATTCTAGAATTTCCCTTAAAATACTTCTGTTTAGAGATCATAAATAAGGTTTCTATACTTTTAGCAATATTTCCCTCTCCTTTCATTCTTACACCCCATCTAGAATCACTCAATTTCCCACCGTGGCATGCAGCTATTTGATTCAATACTTTCTCGGCTCTATCTGGGAAGGCCTTTCTTATCCAATCTTCAAATAACGTTTTAATGGCTCCGTTTAGTCGGACCATCGTGTAGCCGGCTGACGTCGCACCTCGTTGAGATGCTTCCTTCATGATCTCTGGGATCTCATGGTTGTTAAGGGAGGGAATAATAGGGGCGATCATTATATTAACTGGTATGCCTGCCTTAGAAAGCGATTCCACCGTTTTCAATCTTTGTCCGGAAGTAGCAGTGCGAGGTTCCATTGCCAACCTCAAGGATTCGTTAAGGGAGGTAATAGTTATATTAACATTCACCAAATTGTACAATGACATCTCCTTTAATAAGTCAATATCCCGTATAATGAGACTATTCTTGGTGATAATGCTAACAGGGTGTCTGTAAGCCAAGAATACTTTTAGAAGGTCTTGTGTAATCTTTAATTTTCTTTCGATGGGCTGATAGCAATCTGTATTACCAGACAGCATTATTGGATGTGGGATCCACTTTGGGTTATCAAAAAATGCTTTTAACAGCTCAGGAGCATTTTTCTTAACAATGATTTTTCTCTCAAAATCAAGACCCGCACTATAGCCCCAATACTCATGGGAGTTTCTAGCATAGCAATAAATACAACCATGCTCGCAACCTTGATAGGGGTTCAATGAATAAGCCAACCCTAAATCTGGGCTATTTACCTTATTCACGATAGAATTAGGAAACTCTGTTAGGTATACGGTTTTTTCATTTGTAAGGAGAGGCTCATCGAGCCCCTCCAAATGATCTGTTGTTAACCTATTGCTTAAAAATTTATTAGAGGAGTTGAACTGAGCACCTCTTCCTTTGATGAAATCCTCCATTTAAGCAAAATACTAAAAAATTTAGTAATTTGCAATTAAAACGGTAGATCATTGTCTTCCTCATCTGAGAAAAAAGTAGATTCTGTAGGGGCCGATGCAGACGCCTTTTGAGTTTCGCCTGCAACGTTTCCGTCTATTTTCCATGCCCTAGCTTCCGTATACCACTTCTCATTATATTCTCGAGACTCAAGATTAAAAGCAACTTTAAGGACATCGCCAGTCTTATATCTGGACAAGTCAGCAGCTTTATCGCCCCAAGCTGAAAAACATATTTTTTTTGGGTACTGATCTGAGGTCTCAACAACAAAATCTTGTTTTACCCAAGTACCATTCTTACCTGCTCCTGTCTGTTGAGGTAAGACTTTTACCAATCGGCCTTCTAGTTCTAATGCCATCTTATTTGTCGATAGAGATTAATTCAACTTCAAATACTAAAGCAGTGTTAGGTCCAATATTTTCACCTGCGCCTCTTTCACCATAAGCCAGTTTGGAAGGAACGAAAAGCTTCCATTTGGACCCTACCTTCATAAGTTGTAAAGCTTCCACCCATCCTGGAATTACTCCATTCACTGGGAAAGATGCTGGCTGTCCCCTATCCACGGAACTATCAAATACTGTTCCGTCAATGAGTGTGCCATGATAGTGAGTTGTAACCTTATCAGTCTCTTTTGGCTGGGGACCTGTCCCTTCTTTTATAACTTGATATTGTAGTCCACTCGGTAGAGTGACAACTCCAGGTTTTTTCTTATTTTCCTCAAGAAATTTTTCGCTTTCTTTGGAGTTTTTACCTTGCTTTTCAGCTTGTTTTTCCTGGAAATACTTACTTAATAATTGATTGGCCTCCTCTGGCTTAACCAATAAAGTATTGTTTTTGAAAACATCGTTAAAAGCTTTCGCTAACATATCGATGTTTAAAGTGTCAAAGCCTTGTTGTTTAAGGTTCTTTCCTATACTTACTCCTAGGCTATAACTTATTGTGTCAATTGGGGTACTCAATGCGGGTTTCGGTGTTTCCATTGTTTTAGATTTGTTTTTTTTCCTTTGGGCTATTCCTGATATTGATATGCACATCAGAAAAATGATAATAATTTTAATTTTCATGTTTGTTGTTTTGGTTTCAAAAAATAGTCAGATAGTAAGTATTAGAGTTATCGTTTATTAGTAATGTTGTGTGGGACAACTAATAAACAATTTGAGGCGAAGATAAATAAATTTAAAGGGATAAGTAATAATTACCCCTTACGATTATGATAAAAATGTCAATATTATTTATTGAAGGATATTCCTTCTTCTTCTTTACTGAACGCAAAGATGAGTAGTACAATTAATCCGCTGCCAGTGGCCCACATCCACCATGAACCAATTGTTTTATTTTTAACTTTTGAATGATGTTCAACTGTATTTTCCGCATCATTGAAGCGTTCATTAGACGAAGCTTTACAATTAAACGTTAGAAGAAGAGTTAGGCTGATACTTAAAATAAAGGCCTTAAGAAAATTTGTATGCGTAAACATTCTGCTGGAATAATCATTACTGGGATGTCCGTATAACTATTGTATCATTTTATTGTTTATGAAACTAAAAAAAATATTGGTGTCTAAGTTTTGGTTTTTTATTCTGCTGATTATATCACTTACATCTTCAAGAAGCATAAAAACCTCGTTCAAAGAATCTCAGTTAAAAAATAAAAGAGTGCAAGATGCTTATAACGAGAAGTTTGAATTACTCAAAAATTTATATGAAACAGGCGGCATTGATTTAAGAAACCATAAGATTTTCTTTAGAGCTTTTAAAGAGGAGAAGCAGCTAGAATTATGGGCATGCGTAAAGAAAGATAGCTTTAAGTTAATTAAGACTTTTGACTTTTGCCGGGCTTCAGGATGTATCGGACCGAAACGAAAATGTGGAGATAGGCAGGTTCCTGAGGGATTCTATCAGATAAACCGTTTTAACCCTACAAGCAACTATTTCCTCTCACTAGGATTAAACTACCCGAACGCATCCGATCTTATAAAGTCTAAGGCAGGCAACCCGGGAGGGGATATTTTTATACATGGAAGTTGCGTTTCAATAGGGTGCATCTCCATCACCGATGATAAAATCAAAGAGGTGTATATTGCTGCGGTCGAAGCAAGGGATGGGGGACAAAAAAATATTCCTATTCATATTTTCCCTAGCCGACTTGGTCCAAGTCAATTCAATAAATTAAGCGAAATATATGCCGACGACCCTGAGACTGTAGCTTTTTGGAAAAATTTGAAGGAAGGGTATGACTATTTTGAAAAACGAAGAACACCTCCAATCATTGGAATTGATGGCAAAGGTCGGTATATGTTCTTACCTATTTAACGGAGCATGTTCTATATGCCAGATGTCTTTCATATAGCCAGTTTGACTGTCCCAGTATTCTGCAAAATCGACATTATGTTTGATCAGGACAATCTGACTAGAAGATAAATTAGCCTTCAAAATCTCTTCTAAATTAGGTTTCCACAACTCCTCCATTTTATTCCTGTCTCTGCAAACTTCAACAGTGCCTGTTACCGAGACATATGTAAAAGTCTTACCATCTGAGAAAGACACATTTGCTTCTGGATGAGAATTCAACTCTTGTAGCCGTTCAGCATCCATATTTACAAAAAACCACATATACCCTTCACACTCAGTTTGTACAGTCGGCAGAGGGAAGCTTTTCATCTTGCCATATTCATTGAGCGTCATCATTGCAATCTTAATATTTTTTATTTTATCATGAAGGGCAACGTAGTTTTTGCAGGTTTCCATAGTTTTGCGTCTATTACCTATTTAACCCGGAGAAAATTTTATTGTTATATGGCGAACGAGCAGAAACTTGAAAGATTTAGAGAGATTTTTTGGGATGCATTTCATGAACCCAGATTAAAAAGTGAAGCAGCCTTGACGGTTTTTCAAAGTTTGGAGCAATTAAACTCCATACTTGCGGGTCCTTTGTTTTCTATCTATGAAAAAGGAAATTGTGACTTTGTTTTCGATGACAACCTGAGGTTTCCGACAGTTAAAACAAACGCCGATCTCTTCGAGAGAAACATTTCGATTATAAATTTATATAGAGAGAAAATCGAAAAAATGGAAATAAAAAGTTCAGAGGATGAGGGAGATAAAAAAGTACTTCTATACCAAGTAGACCTCAAAATGGAATTGGCAGATTTAGCGTACTCGTTGTTTGAATAGACTAGGCAACTTTTAGTTTATTAAATTTTGATCTTTCTATTTTCTCCTTCGCATACTCTCCAGTAATAGTGAATTTGTCGACACCTTCAGCGCTTGGAAGTTCAAACATAGCATCCGTCATGATAGCCTCGCATATAGATCGGAGTCCTCTAGCGCCGAGCTTGAAAACCATCGCTTTTTCAACAATATAATCTAGCGCATCTTCTTCAAAATGAATCTTTATATTTTCCATTTTGAATAGCTTTGCATACTGTTTGATTAGAGCATTTTTAGGTTCGGTAAGTATCAGCCTCAACGTTTCTTTTGATAGAGGCTCTAAATAAGTTAATACGGGCAATCGTCCAATCAACTCTGGAATAAGGCCAAAGGATTTCAAGTCTTGGGCGGTAACATATTGCAAGATATGGTCCTTGTCTATTACTTTATCCTCGCCGGTTTCATTTTTAAAACCTAGGGGATTTGTATTTAATCTATTTGAGATTGATCTATTTATTCCATCAAACGCCCCACCACAAATGAATAGGATATTCTCAGTGTTTAATGATATCATCTTTTGATCAGGATGCTTACGACCTCCTTGAGGAGGCACATTCACTGCCGTTCCTTCTAATAACTTTAACAAGGCCTGTTGGACACCCTCACCGCTAACGTCTCTAGTGATAGAAGGATTATCACTCTTCCTTGCTATTTTGTCTATTTCATCTATATACACTATCCCTCGCTCGGCAGCCTCTACATCGTAGTTAGCCGCTTGGAGTAAACGTGTAAGAATACTTTCAACATCCTCGCCAACATATCCAGCCTCTGTCAAAACGGTCGCATCAGCAATACAAAACGGAACCTGCAGCATTTTTGCAAGATTTCTAGCAATATATGTCTTCCCAGTCCCAGTTTCTCCCACCATAATGATGTTAGATTTCTCTATGACCACATCGCCTTCAGCGTTTTTTTGCATTAACCTTTTGTAATGGTTATAGACAGCTACAGACATTACTTTTTTAGCTTCATCCTGACCTACAACAAACTGATCAAGATATTTTTTCATTTCTACCGGTTTAATTAAATTAAACTTAGGTAAGCCACTTTTATTCTTGATCTTAGTCTCCTCAGAAAGTATCTGTTGAGATTGGGTAATACACTTGTCGCAAATATGGGCGTGAATGCCTGATATCATCAGTGATACATCTTTCTTGTTTCTACCGCAAAAAGAACAGGTAATAGGAGCCATATTTATATTAGATTAAAACCTAACCTTTATCAATGAAATCAATAAAAGTTAGGTTCTTAAAATTACTTAACAAATCTATAACAATAGATGTTTTTATTTATTTTCTTATCAATACCTCATCAATAAGCCCGTATTCCTTGGCCTCGGCAGCCTTTAGCCAATAGTCACGATCAGAATGTTTTTCAATCATTTCTATGTCCTTTCCGCTGTGTTTTGCGAGTATGGCATATAACTCCTGCTTCAACTTCAAGATCTCTCTGGCTGTAATTTCAATGTCGGAAGCCTGCCCCTGGACACCGCCTAATGGTTGATGTATCATAATCCTTGAATGTGGCAATGCAGAACGCTTACCAGCCGCACCACCACATAGCAACACCGCACCCATGGATGCTGCTAGGCCGGTACAAATTGTAGCTACCTCTGGTTTTACATACTGCATGGTATCATATATTCCTAGTCCTGCATAAACTGACCCTCCTGGGCTATTTATGTAGATCAAAATATCCTTCTTAGAATCTGTTGACTCTAAAAAGAGTAATTGTGCCGTGATAATATTAGAGACATGATCGTCTATAGCCATTCCCAAGAAGATAATTCTATCCATCATTAGTCGTGAGAATACATCGATTTCTCTAAAATTGGTTGGCCGCTCTTCTATGACAGATCTTGTCATGTTTTCAACAATATGGCCTGACATATTATCTATATGTGAAAAGTATTGGTCTACTATATTTCCACCGATACCCTGACCTTTTATTGCAAATTTCCTAAATTCCTGCTTGTTAATCATGAGTTTAATTAATCTTTAAAGTGTGTACAAAAATAAAAAAAAAGTCCTTGTTTAAAAGGACTTTCAAAAAGCTTACCACAAAAGGAAATTTAGAAACCAGCTATGGCTTTGAATTCATTTGTCGTAACAGATTTAGGAGATACGGAAATTTTGTCCTGAAGTATGGACATTATCTTTTCAAAAAATACTTCTTCAAACAGCTTTATGTAGTTTTTGCCTTTTTCCTGTTGCAAATAGTTTTCGGCAATCTTATTAAATGTCTCTTCCATTTCCTCTCCGAAGCTCATACCACCAAATTGTTGTTGAATCATAAACTTAGCCTTTTCAACTACTTCTTCGTTTTCTACCTTGATACCAAAGTCCTGGCCAATCTTATTTCTAATAAGTGACCATTTCAATTCTCTCAAGTAGTAATTGAAATCCTTGTCTATTTGTTCGGCAGTTAATTTTCCTTGATTAGTGACAAGCAACCACCTTTTCAGAAATTCATTAGGAAGTTCAATAGAAGTACTATCGACTAAATAGTCTTCGATATTCCTAGCGAATAATTTATCGGCTTCCTTTTGATAGTTCTCTTGAATAGTGTCTTTTAATTTGGACTTGAAAGCATCTATGTCTGTGACAGCATCTTTTCCGAAAATTTTGTCAAAAAACTCTTGATCTAGGTCAGCGGGTTCTGGCCTGTTAATATTGATAACCTTTAATTCAAAAGGTCCCGATTTTTGCTCCGCCTCTTCAAGCTCTATTCCTAGGGCATGAGCAAGAGTTGCAGTATCTTCAAATGTATCGCTGATCTCAAAAGTAATAAGCTCGTCTTTCTTCACATCCAAAAAT
>DASVUU010000072.1:0-3759 GCA_036386935.1 Cytophagaceae bacterium
ATGAAATATGTTGTTTTTTATCTTGGTATTGACCTTGTCCGAGCATATGGCACCACCAACCCAGCCCGCGTAGTTATTTGCAAAGGTGCAGTTGGTAACATTTACTGTTGAATTAGTCATAGAAAAAGTAACTAAGGCACCTCCATTAGCTGAGTAGCCATCTGATTTTGTTTGCAGTGCTTTATTATTGTAAAAGGTGCAGTTAGAAATATCTGTATCAGCCCAGTCAGCGCGAATCGCCCCGCCATTAACAGCCGCGCTGTTGTTTGAAAAGGTGGAGTTGCGCACCACGAAACCCTTGTTCTTAGCGTTGTTCATCTGCTCTATCGCGCCCCCACCTCCGCCACGTGTACCAGATAGTAATTTGGCTTCATTGTTATTAAAATAGCAATCTTCTATTAGCACATTGTCTGTCTCATCAGTATACAAGTACATGGCACCGCCGTCCGATTGGCCGATGTTTCCTTCAAACTTGCTGCGTCGCACAATGATGCTTCCTAATGCAGTACTTGGTGGCCCTGCTGTAGCCCTATCTGCATAGATGGCGCCACCGTACCCTCTTAGAAAATCGTTGTCTTTTCCAGTATCAAAAAAGGCATTGGCTGTGGTGTTATTTATAAAATTACAATCTTCTACAAGCATGCCAGCGTTTAAACCGTTAATGGCTGCCCCGTTGATTCCTTTATTGTTTGTAAAATCACTTTTCTGTATCGTCTGGCTCAAAGGTCCCCAAAGCATTACTGTACTGCCTCTTTCGGTGTTTTTTGCAATTGAGACGTTGTTGTCAAACTTACTATTTGTAATGACAGTACGTCCTTCAAAGGCGCTAAATATTGCACTTCCACCTTGCTCTGCATTATTGTAGGTGAACAGGCAATTGTCAATAATTATTTTTCCTTGGTGCTCAGACTTCACAGCGCCGCCGTTTTCATTTGTAAAACCCTTTGTCATTGTGAGGCTTTTAAGGGTAAGCGAGGTAGGGTTTACAGAGGTAGATCGAACTAGGAAAATTCTTACTGCATTGTTTCCACTGATGGTAAGTTTGGGTGCATTGCTTGCGTCTATTATTAGACTTTTTGCAACAGGTATTTCTAAGGTGCTTGCTAACGTAATTGTCTGGTTTGCCATACCTGTGGCGAAGGTGATGGTCTGTCCATTGGTAGCTGCGGCAATGGCATTCCTAAGGGTGTTTGCACCGGCGTCAGCATTGCTACTGACCACCTGCTGACCGATAGCACAAACATTGATCAATAACACCAAAGCAATCGTAAATTTTTTTTTCATGGGGTAGTTGTTTCGGAATAAGTTCAATATTGAAATTAGGTTTTAAGTTACATTATCTTAGAATATTTCTTGGGCAAAACATTAACATGCAAGAAGGGATTCTAGATTTGTTGATAGTATCAGCCGTTTGGTTCAATTTCCTAGTTGTACGTGCCAAACAATGGCGATGTTCAAGGGGGAATAATTTCTCATTATCGGAGGTATGAAGGCGAAAGATAAATACCTTGGATTGATAAATGAATTTTAATTGTTTAACAATTATGACATTAAGAGAATATGAATTGAGTTAGGGATAGAAGTGGAAAGCCCGAAGCGGGTGGGGATGTGGAAGGACGGACTTGGAATGAATAGCCCGGCCGGAGGCAACTCCCTTTACAAATGTAAAGATGGGACTCCTATAAGGCTCCACTTGTTGATAGTATATATATATTCGCTCATTAGATTTGACCAGAATTTTTTGCCAAACAGCATGCAACATTTTAATAAGATGTGCAATCACTTTTAAAATGACTTATTGTATTAATCGAAATATGTATTTTCAGTTTTACTACCAATTATGATATTTTATAACAAAAATATTCCTTTTCTTCCAGCAGCAGAAATTCTAGACGATATCCATTCCAGAAAAATAAGTGTCGAGGATGTAGTGAAAGCATTCCTTACCCAGATTAGGAAATATAATTATGAAATCAATGCCATTACTGACTTAAGGGGTGAAGAAGACCTACTTGAGGAGGCAAGGAATAAAGACGAATTATTGGCAAAAGGAATTCTTTTGGGAGATTTGCATGGATTGCCTATGACGGTGAAAGATAGCTTTAATGTGAAAGGGCTTAAGACCTCGAACGGTCATCCTTTATATAAGGACAATATAGCCACTGAAGACGCTGAATTGGTAAAACGTCTGAAGGCCTCTGGAGCTGTTATAATGGGTAAGACCAACTTGCCATTATTTTCTATCGACTGGAAAAGTACTAATTTCTGGTATGGCCAGACAAATAATCCTTACGATAGGTCACGAGTCCCTGGCGGGAGTTCAGGCGGCTCAGCGGCAGCGTTGGCTATAGGTTTTACACCCTTGGAGCTTGGATCCGATGCCGGAGGTTCTATTCGTGTTCCTTCCCATTTTTGCGGTGTATGTGGTATAAGAACTACAGAACAGGCATTGTCCAACCGAGGTCAGTTTAAATTTCCTGCAATACCACAGGGCCATCGTATGGTCACTGTATCGGGACCTCTGGCAAGAAATGTAGGTGATCTGTTACTTGCATTGAAGGTCCTTTGGACAGATGGAAACGAACTGTCCGAAATCCCACCCGTAGGTTTTAATGCCAGTGGCTGGAGCGGGGGAAAATTGCGAATTGCATATTCGTCTACGCTATACAATCTAGAAATTGATAAAGAATATAGTACTTTGATTGAAGTTTTCCTTGATAAACTTAGATTAGACGGTCATTCTGTTCAAGAAAATAAGCCCATTTACGACGCCAACGAAGCTTATGAATTGAACGGTGTTTTCATGGGGCACGAAATTGATGCGTGTGCACCAGTCCCCTCTATACTTACCAAGATATTCTTTTATTTCTTTATTTTAATTAAATATCGAGATTTTACCTGGGCGGCAGGAGTATGGAAAGGCATAGGTATGAGTGCATCTAAGCTAATGGAGGCCTTAGAAAAAAAAGAAAGAATTGCTGATTCCTTTTTAGATTTTTTTAACAATCATGATGTGTGGATCACGCCTGTTGCCTCTATCGCCGCCTTTAAACATCAAAAAACGGGGAAGCCATTTGTAGTAAATGGTAAAAAAGTGAAATATACCGATGCAATAGGCAGATTTAGTTTTGACTCGTCGTTAGGAGGACATCCGATTGTGGTAATACCTTTAGGGCAAACAAAAGAAGGACTTCCTGTCGGAATATCTATCCATGCCAAGAAATGGACAGACAAAAGGTTATTGGAAATTTGCAAATATTTCGAAAAATTTACTGAGGGTTTTAGAATACCAAATGGCTATTAAGCATCACCCATTTAATAGCAATGAGTTTAAGCGTTAAGGAAACTTGACGGTTGTTTAATTGGACGGGGGGTAGGCACATCTACGATCTAACAAGGCTATAAGGTGGAAAAGGATACATTGACATGATATGAGGCTTTAATAATTTGCTATAAAGCAAGCATCTTTATTTAAATCTATTTACATACATGCTAACTGCATGCTTGGGAGGCTTAGTATTCTAAACAACTATCAGCCTTTGGTGTTTTAACTTTTAGAAGAGTCTGTTTACCATTAAAACCAGTTATCTCAATAAAAAAAACGCCGGTTGTAAAAAAAGATTGGTTTACATAGGTGGTGAATAATTTGAGCTCAATCAAAAGCGCTTTTTTCTAATTTAAATATTCGAACTTAAAATCTTAGATTGCGGGACACGACAGTTTGGTCCTATATAAATTGAATTTATTAGTTTCTATCAC
>DASVUU010000073.1:0-6717 GCA_036386935.1 Cytophagaceae bacterium
GTATGCCTGATCATCTACAAAAGAATTTTCTTTAGCAAGAATTGAGTAGTAATATTTTGCTTTATGAAGATTATTCTCCAGTAGACTTCTTATATAACGCTTGTATTCGGGTTCTTGACCGATCATATTAACTTAGGTTGAACTATTAAGTGCTTCTTAAACATAGATAACGGATAGCACACTTTTTTGAAAGGACCAATGACCTAAATACAATATCCGCTGATCCTCCCTAGGATCTAAAGTAAGTATAAATTGTTCGTTTACGTGTAGCACGGAAATTCTCTGTTATCTACATAAGTCACTAATGATTAATTATTTAAATTGAAAAAATAGGAATTATATATGAATATTTCAGTATTTGCTCTGACATTTTCAGTATTTTTCCTACACGCAAAGTATACAATCTCCTCGTGATAACGTCTTATTTTGATGATGAGAACGTTACCGCCGATAGGAGGGTGCCATTATGACGTTTTAAGCCATATCTATTAATATTAAAGGTAGTCGATGGGCTTCTCTACACCGGTATAGTAAAAATGCATACGCATATTCTCGTAATTATCATACATGTGTCTCAAGTATTCTTTAATTTGATTAGGGGGATTGATTGATAAGTCTAACGGTAAAGCAAAGACAAGTAGGTTTATGCCAGCTTGATTGATAGCAATAATAAAGGCATCCGAAGATGCCCTTATCAATTTGAATGCAGGTTGGTAATTATGATTTCTGCAGTTGTACCAATAGTACTACCTACCTCCAGTTGTTGTTCCAGAAGTAGTTGTTCCGCTGGTAGTAGTACCACCAGATGTGGTAGTTCCGCTAGTGCTTCCTGTTGTGCTTCCGCTAGTTGTACCTGATGTGCTACCTGTTGTCGTACCAGAAGTAGTTCCAGATGTTGTAGTTCCTGAAGTAGTACCAGAAGTTGAACCAGTCGTAGTTCCTGACGTTGAACCGGAAGTAGTACCAGAAGTTGTCGTTCCAGAAGTCGATCCAGAGGTAGTTGTACCTGAGGTTGTTCCAGAAGTAGTTCCTGAGGTAGTCGTACCGGAGGTTGTTCCCGACGTAGTTCCAGAAGTGCTTCCAGAAGTTGAGCCTGATGTAGTTCCAGAAGTTGTACCGGAGGTACTTCCACCTGTTGTGGTTGTCGCTGGTGTAGCGTTATCGTCATCATCGTCATCGCATGCATAGCTTCCGAGTCCTAAGAAAGCAACTAGTCCAAGGATGCAAATTCTTTTAATTGGTGAAAATTTAGACGGAACGGTTGTGTTTTTTAGGTTTTCTTTTTTCATGATAAGTGTTTTAAGTTAATATCTACAACCTGCATTTGTGTTAAGGGTTATCGAATAACTACGGGAAAGGATTGGCGTTAAGTACTTAAAATAAATGTGACAAATACTGGTAAGGTGGGCTAGAGGAGGAGTCCGCTTTTGGGCGACGTTTCCATTATCAGGAGATCCCGTGTCTTTTCATAGTTAGATTATACGGTGACAAGGCAATGGTATCTTTGCATATAGAGAGCATACTCGCTGCTGTTGTTGGCTGGGAGGAATCATTGACAACTTTACTCCCTCTAGTGGCTTTTATCCAGCGAAAATTTGCTGAGCAGCATCGGAATTCGTGATGAAGAGTTAGTCAACAAAATGAGGAAAATGAACTACAAGTAAAGCTAAAAAATTGAAGTTTGAATATCCCGAAAGGCAAAAAAGGAGGAACCAGGAACGATTACCTCATGACCAGACCAGCCTAGTAAACTCTCAACCTTCCTTTTTAGTTAATGTCTATATTTCTGTAACACAGGCACAATATGCGATTGACTTTTCTCGCAACGAGAAAAGTTCTAAAAAGCTCTTTCAGATATAGACTATTGGCTCAAGTCCTGAAAAATAATATCAAACTCATCCCTTTCGATCCTTGCATACGATTTAACTGGATGTCTAGCAACTTTACTAAATCCGCCTCGGGAAGTTCTTGTACTTCCTTATAGCTTTTAATGTCTCTCCTAAAGTTTTCATTGAGGGTTATTCATTATTTTACCAGCTGGCTTTTTATATCTGAAAGGTCTGGTTTATGGTATAAATAATACACACTCGCTATTTTTCTGTAATGCTGGGTTCATTTTTAGTCGAAAAAAGCTTTATCTTTTTGAATTAGTAATAACATAGAATTACATTGCTCGCTACTAAAGCTTATTTGGTCGTATATAGTTTTTAATTGATAGAATATGAATAATGAAATTGAAGGTGTATCTAGTTTAATCAGCGAATTAAAAGATCATGTGCAGTTTTTAAATAATAAAGAAATTCTCGGGAAAGCCATAGCTAATAGAGATTGGGACATGGCCCAAGAATGCTTAAGAAAGATTTATAGTTATCAACTTTTTGATTCAGTAGAAAAATTTGCCAAATGTGAGGAGGGTGCTTATAGAATTGCATCTCTCGACTTCTCAAAGCATGTTCCCTGGGATGATTCCAACCATTGCGCCAATTATTTTGCCAAGACGCTGAATTTGATAATGGAAGAATTGTCTATCAAAGTATTTCCTTGCCAGGCTGAAATAATAGATTTAATATCAGATATAGTAATTGTTACTGATATGAACTGGAATATAATAGCCATCAACAAAAAATTTCAAACGCATTGTGGATATTCGCTGTCAGAAGTAGAAGATAAGCATATATCTCAAATATTTGCACTTAATACCTTGGAACTTAATATCAAAAATGGATTTACAATAAAGGATTTAAGCGTTCAATTTAAAGGAAAAGACGGCATCATACCGGTACTGTTAAATGTAAACGAGGTTAAAGGTTTTAAAAATTTGACCCATAATTTTACCTTTATTGGAAAACTGGTTTAATATTACTGGTAATAGGAAATCTATTACCAGTAATCTTTCAAGCAGAAATTTTTTCCTGCTTTTTTGAAATAAGGCTGAGTAACGAAGTATTATAAGTATCCTTATTTTGGACAAAGCCCATTTTAGCGACACTTACTGCACCTACTTTGTTTTTCTCGAAATCGGCAGTTAAACCAAAAAACACTTTTTTAACCTTTAAATCTATTCCCTTCAAAATAGTCTGATATAACGTCTGACGATAAATATTATATTCCGCTAAATAGTCATAATCAAGACCTATAATGGCATTAGAATAATTTGAATTTTTATAGGCAAAAATTATGGCCACAGGTATCTTTTCTCCATCTTTTTCAATATTAAATTCCATACAATCCCATTGTGAATTTACAGCTATAAGATGAAATAATTTTTCAGGAAGTTTAAATCCGTTTATTTGAAAGTTTCTTCTCCTTACATTGTCATATAAATTATACCATTTCTGTATTTGGTCGTTAGTTGGTGCTTCCACAATTTCAATGTCAAATTTATCTTCATGCCTTAATACATTCTTTTTAAGATGGAGTCTTTTTTTGGAAGGAAGATGCTGAATATATTCCTCTTTCGAACTCCAGTTGACGTCAACGTAATTTGATGCGGGCATATCAATCTTAACGAAGCCCTGTTCCATAAAAAAATCTTTTAACTCTTCATCGGTTGCATTAAAGTCTCTAAAAAAAAGACTATCACATTGGAGGTTATCCTGATCTACCCATACTGCATCTAATAGTTCCATTAATGCAAGCTTCCATGCCGGGTTTGATTTATCAATAAAAAGATGATTTCCCTCAGTTACCTGGCAGCCCATCATGAAAGTCTTTGAAGTAAGGTAGTAATTATTTTTAGTCCTTTCCCGTTCTATTTCTTTAGAGATATAATCAGGGGATAGCATGTCATCCTTCGTAATGACACATGTTAAGAAAGTAGAAATGACTGGTCGGCCGAAAGAATCTTTGATGATATAATATCTGAAATCCCAATTGCTTTCAGGATTTTTATTCTGGCTAAAAGCATTCTCGTAAAGCTGTAGCGCATCCCAATCGAAATTACCTTCGTGGGAAAATATACCATTCCAAAGATCTTTATTTATATCCCTTATCGTTGTTTCCCTTTGGATTGTAAAGTCTGGAACCTTCGCAAGTTTAATTTGGGTTTTAACAGGCAATGTTTTTATTTCGTTTTTTTTTATATTTTTAAAAGACCGCCAAATATCTTTCATACTTCGGCCCTCTTCTAATAGGGCTAACGGTAAATGGTGATTAATTCTTTCGATTAATTTTTCAATATCCTTCTCCTTATGATGACGGGTTATTGTAAAACGTAAACCCGTATTGTTCTCACTCACGGCAGGAAATATTCCAAGATTTAGATACAGATCCTCGTTTGCCATACGGCTAGCCATATTGTATCCAACGCGGGTAAGACCCAACCCTATAAAAAAAATAGGAGTTGTTGTATCAGCCACAAGTGGGAGACCGTAATAATTAATCAGTTCATTGCAAAAATGTATTTTATGTTGTAGTTCCCTTTGAAAATCAGAAATCTCTGGAGTAAGATGGATTTTAGCAGATTCAATGCTTGCTCCTAAAACTGAGGGTTGTTGCGGTCCACTAAAGGTGTAAGGCCCTGCGCAATTCTTAACCTTCCAATACAGGTCATCTAATTCTTTAGGTATGATAGTAATTCCTCCTGCTGATCCAAATCCTTTGGCTAAGGATGCAGTAACTATCATTTTCGCGCTATTAGGCAAATTATCTAAAAAATATCCTTTCCCATGTTTTCCAAATACAGAGATAGAATGAGCGTCGTCAACATAAAGGAATAATTTTTTGTTTCGCTCAAGTAATGCTGCTAGTTCTCTCGCTGGCGCCAGATCTCCATACATACTATATGTGCCATCGACCAAATACCATATCCTGTTGTGGCTTTTAGAGAGAAGATCAATTTTATTCTGTAATTCCTCCAGATTGTTATGTCTTGAAATGCTTATGTCGATTCCCCGGAAATGCAGTTTGTATTTTAGTTCCTGAACGGATGAGTGTACCTGTTGGTCAAAAATTACCGCGTCCCCATCTTCAATAATAAGTGGCAAAACAGATTGGTGTGCCAAAGTGGATGACGTATTAAGAAAGACGGGGTTATTAAAGACTCTGGATAAGAGTTCCTCCAGTTCTTCATAAGGTGTGCAGGATAAATAGGCTCGTGAGCAGGAAAATTGAGCTCCATATTTTCTCACCGCCTTTATAGAACCATCTATTACCCTTTCATCAAGCTCCAGTCCAAGGTAACTGCAAGATCCGAAATGCAACTTTTTTCTACCCTCAATAGTCACATATCTTCCATTAAGTTCATCATCTTCGATAGTCAAATGGGCGATTTTTCTTTGCCTGGCAATAGTCGATATTTCGTTAAATGTTTTAAGGAAATTTTCGTGTTGTGAATTTTTTTTCATAGTTTATGTGATTAGGGGTGAGTGATGTAATATCTGTCGAGAATCTAATCATTTTGTTTTTACTCTAAATGATAGTAATAAGGTTACTTTTTTAATACCCGATGAAAAATTATTCTTTTAAGAATGAGAATGTAGAAATATATCTTGACGAAGGCGTCGTATTCGTAGTCTTTGCTGAAAATGCCAGAATTACAGCCGAAAAAGCTAATATCATTGTTTCTGAAAGGCTCAAGGTTTGCAATGGCAGAAGCTATCCGACTTTAGCCGATTGCCGAAAAGGAAGTAATATGGATCAAGCTTCCAGAGCAATATTCGCTTCGGAAGATGCTGTTAAAAATGTCGTGGCTGGAGCTTTGCTAATTGATAATGCTATTCAAAGAATGCTGATAAATGCTTATTTGTGGTTTGGTAGTCCGAAGGTCCCCAACCAGGTATTTACCAGCGAACGGAAGGCATTGGAATGGCTTCAGTTATTTAAATATTCCCTTAATTGATTGATCAATACGCCTTCATTTACTTAAGACCTTTTACTAGCCAGTTAACCATTAATTTTTATCGATTTTATCACTTATTCCTATATCCCTTACCTCCAGTGCAGAGTAGTGGCCTCTTAAAAATGTTTATTTTACAAACAGATACCATTTACTCTAAAAGACGCCTTGTTTGCAATGACTTATTGGATTCTAGGGTGAAAGGACGATGGGGCTGAAAATGATAGGTAAATAACAAGGCGGAATGGTTGAAAGAATGACCCGAATATCCCTATAATGAAACGTCACTTTTTAATCCCCTAAAAAAACCAAAAAGCAAAAAAGCCTCACATCTTTCGATGTAAGGCTTTCTGCGGAATGGACGGGACTCGAACCCGCGACCTCCTGCGTGACAGGCAGGCATTCTAACCAGCTGAACTACCACTCCGTTTTCGATTTAAATACCGTTTTATTTAAATCGTTTGCAAATGTAAATTGTTAAAGGGTATTATGCAAGTCTTGGAGAATATTTTGACCTTTTATTTTCATTATTATCTCTGCAGCTTGACTTATATTTCCCTTTATTTCAATTGATTATTTTAGTAAAACTCTATTATACTGTGATATAGAACCTAGCAGGCGCACAAATAGGGTTTCAATAACTTCATATTTGCTTCAAAATTTAATTTCTTCAGAGCGTTTTCCTTAATCTGTCTTACACGCTCTCTTGTTAGCTTTAGGTCTGTAGCAATGTCCTCAAGCGTAAAACTGTACTCATAGCCGATTCCAAAGAAACGTTTTACTACATCCTTCTCTCGTTCGTTTAAAAGTGTGAGAAGCCGCTCCATTTCAATTTTCAAAGAAGAATTTCCATCCAACATCTTGTCTGTCGCATCCGAATT
>DASVUU010000074.1:0-3163 GCA_036386935.1 Cytophagaceae bacterium
GCCATCTAAACAGTTTATATTTAGAGTTGAAGGTAGGGAACATACCTCTTCCTCTTCGAGGGTCCAACAAACCACTTATTCTTTGAAAAAGGTGGGTAGTGTCAGACCATGCAACATCATTAAGATCACCAGCCACTATAATAGGTTTTCGCAAGGTCGCGCACTCCTTTCCTACCATTACCAGCTCAGCATCTCTTTTCACAGAACTCTTCGACTCGCCGGGCGCAGGCGGCTTGGGATGGACACCATAGAATTTTACTTTCACCCCATTTTTCAAAACCAAATGGCAATGAATGGAAGGAATATCATACTCCCACAAAAATTTTATCTCGCCATCTTCTATAGGCAATTTAGAATAAAGGAGCATTCCGTAGGTATTGCCGAAAGGGGCATGGAGCTTCCATTTGTAGGTTTCTTCCAATACCATCAATTCCTTTTGCCACCATTTATCGGTTTCTACAAGCAATATCACATCTGGGTCCACCTTCTGGATAAGCGAACGGCAGGCTTCAGATTTTTTATTTGTAGTCAATACATTAAACATCATAATACTTACCTGACCATCATGCTCAGACATTTTGGAGTCATATACCTGTATTTTCGAAAATGGGGTATAGGGATAGATGCGAAAGATTTGATAAAAGCCTGCGGCTAAAAGCAAGCAATTATAAATAATGACTCTATAATCGCCAAGGTCGCTATAAGTCAAGGAAAAAAATATTCCCATTATAGCCAGGAACATGATCTGAATTCTAGGGAAGTCAAAAATCCTGATCCACCATGCCTCCGCATTAAACAATGGCAATATTGTGCCAATAAGGGCGAGGATTCCTGGCAATAAAATTAAAAAGTCAAGCATAAAAACATTATAGTTTTTTTAGATATATGAGTGGATAAACCAGCCACAACATTAAACTTACTTAAGGGAAAGAGGTTTATTTTTTCGAACCAACAATACAAAATAAATGGATAATAAACCAACAGCGTTTCCCGAGCAGACACAGACGGTACAGCCAGGAAAAGAATCTGAGATGACTCCCCGTCCTGAGATAATCAGAGATAATTATAGAGGAAGTGGTAAACTTGAAGACAAAGTGGCTTTGATTACTGGCGGCGACAGCGGAATTGGCAGGTCTATAGCTGTGCATTATGCAAGAGAGGGCGCCGATGTAGCCATTATTTATCTCAATGAAAATGATGACGCACGCGAGACCAAAAAAATGGTTGAGGCAGAGGGACGAAGATGTACCCTTATTCCGGGAGATATTGCTCAAGTACAATTTTGCAGAAACGCGGTGGAGCGGACAAAATTCGAATTGGGCAAGATCAATATTTTGGTGAACAACGCTGCTGAGCAACATCCAAAAGATAATATTGAAGAAATCTCGCCTGAGCAACTTACAAGAACTTATCAGACCAATATATTTTCTTTTTTCTACTTCGCTCAAGAGGTAATAAAAGATATGCAAAAAGGCGATACTATTATAAATACCACTTCAGTGACCGCCTATCGAGGTAGCGAGCACCTGCTAGATTATTCCTCCACAAAGGGCGCCATTGTTTCTTTCACAAGGTCTCTTTCAAAAAACCTTGCTTCTAAAGGCATAAGAGTAAATGGTGTAGCACCCGGACCAATTTGGACGCCATTAATTCCCTCAACATTCGATAGCGAGAAAGTGGCTAGTTTTGGAAGCGATGTTCCGCTAGGTAGAGCCGGCCAGCCTTCCGAGGTAGGACCCTCTTTCGTCTTCCTTGCTTCGGAGGATTCTTCCTACATCACAGGTCAAATCATACATCCTAATGGTGGCGAAGTTGTAGGTGGCTAATTCTTAACAGTAAAATATTAAATATTTGGGCGTATAACGGGCTTTACGGCAGCTTGTCCCGTCTTATTGCGGGGTAGTCCTAATTTCGCGAAAAGCGAAACTCCGGGCTACCACTTCAATCCCGCACGCGGACAAACGTTAGGTATCTCACCTTCTATTTTAAGACGAATGAAAAGCATTTAGAACCTTAAGCCATCGAAAGATGGCTTTTCCTTACCCTGTCAATAAGATTATATTTTGTATCTTTATTGTGTAAGGGGTACAGGATCTATTTGCTAGTCCCTCCTATTTCATGCAGTTCAGGCCATGTTATTCCAAGACAAAACTTCAAAAACTACTTTTTTAAAATCTGAAGTCAAAGCCCTAGGTTTTGACTATTGTGGTATTTCCGAAGCTAGTTTTTTGGAGGAAGAGGCTCCAAGGCTTGAAAAGTGGTTGAAAGGAAATATGCATGGAAAGATGAATTACATGGAAAATCATTTTGACAAACGACTCGACCCACGCAAATTGGTAGACGGTGCAAAGTCAGTGGTATCGATGCTGCTCAATTACTATCCTGAAAAAGATTTGTTTCAATCGGAAGATTCTGTGATAAAGGTTTCCAAATATGCCTATGGCAATGACTATCACGAAGTCATAAAAAGCAAACTTTACCATTTACTTTCTAAACTACGAACAGCCTGGGGCGAAATCAATGGCCGAGCTTTTGTTGATTCGGCTCCTGTCTTAGACAAGGCATGGGCAAAAAAAAGCGGATTGGGCTGGGTAGGCAAAAATTCTAACCTTATCAACAAACAATCAGGCAGTTTCTTTTTTATTGCTGAGCTGATAATAGATGTAGAATTGGAGTATGATGGACCAATAAAAGACTATTGCGGTACCTGCACAAGATGCGTGGACGCATGCCCTACGGATGCCATTGTTGACCCCTATATTGTAGATGGAAGCAAATGCATTTCCTACCTAACGATTGAATTGAAGGATCAGATTCCAGAAAGCTTTTCTGGAAAGATGGATAATTGGATTTTTGGCTGCGATATCTGCCAGGATGTTTGTCCATGGAATAGATTTTCTAAAACACACACAGAGGAGAACTTTAAACCTTTGATTGAAGAAATGTCTCAGGAAGACTGGAAAGATATTACTGAAGATGTTTTTAGAACTGTGTTAAAAAATTCTGCTATAAAAAGGACTAAATATAATGGGCTTAGAAGGAATATTGACTTCCTTACTAAGCCCTGATAAGTCTATTGGAAATGTCTTTCAAGAATATGGTTGTATTGCGTTCCAAAATTTTTGAAACACCAATCTTTCAATTCATTGAAATCATCTTTGAT
>DASVUU010000075.1:0-1762 GCA_036386935.1 Cytophagaceae bacterium
TCCTTCTTCATATTCTAAATCATCATCTGTAAGATTCGCATGGCCTTGCTTAATTTTACCTTTTATATCGTGCCAATTTCCTCTGGCTCGTAGCTCTAAAGAATCATCGATTCCGTTATTATTTAGATCTGTATTTAACATCTTCGTAAATTTAAATGTGTTTAAATCACAACTTTATAAAACGATAAAATGTTATTTGAATTGATGTTGGATCTAGCTTCTTTATCAGATTTCAACACCATGGTCAGTCGCCTCACCGTCCATCACTCGGATCAGAATCTCTCCGGGTAATGTATCAATCATCTTTGCCTGTAACATAAAAATTGGCCGATCACCATTTGTATGCCTCAGTTAAAGAAATAAGATTCTAACGGTCATGCAAAGCATTAAATGTAGGTAATTTAATTTCTGTTCCATTTTTTGTTTCGAATTAAGATGAAATGCTAGCGCCTCACATGCTAGAACCGATGGCAACGTTCTGTAGTCTTCTCAAGGCGAGTTTTCCTGCTTTCGAGGAACATTCCACAAAAATCTCTTAGTGTCCAATTAATTAGCTTCACTTCATTCTTCGGTAGCTGGATCTTTCAATCTTGTACCAATTGAACCTAATTTCATCCAGATCAAATGTCTCAATAAATTTTAATCCTACTTTTTGTAATACTTTATTTGAGCCATCGTTTCGACAGTCGGCCATTGCATATACTTTAGGCACGTTGAGCTTACTGAAAGCGTAATCCAAAGAGGCAGTTGCCGTTTCCGTGGCAATTCCTTGCCCCCAATATTTTTTTCGCAGGCGATAGCCAAGGTCGTAAAAATCTTTATGGTTGTTTGTAAGATCCGATACAAACTTCAGTCCAGCCCAACCGATAAAGTCGTCAGTTCCTTTGTCAATGATTGCCCAACGTCCAATCCCATTATCAGTATATTGTTGACGAATAAAATTGATTGTAGCAACAATTTGGTCTCTTTCAGTTACTGGTTTGCAGCCTAAATATCTATGAACTTCTGGGTCAGAATCAAGCTCAAACATTCCGTCAATATCTGTTGCAAGTATTTCCCTTAATATAAACCTGTCTGTTTCTGCAAATATTTTCATTCTAATGAGGTGTCTCTTTTAGTTATGTATTCGTATTTTCTCAATTGGCAAGAATAACACGCAAATTATTTATACAGCTTTAAATTGATGAAAAGATAAATAAGCTAATCATAGTAACTGCTTCATAAAGCGTCCTGTCAGGGGACTGGCCCACGGACCTCAGACGAGACACGGTAGTTAATTGAAATCCTTCTATTAGCCCAACACTACTGCTTGGTCTGTCCCATGACAGACTATTAATACGATCAAAACCTTTCATGGTATTGTGTAAATTATCTCGCTGCTGAAGTAAAAATTGGAAGACACCAACTTGTACTCTCAGGCAAATATGTGAAATTCAACGTCCATGTAAGGATTGAAATGTAGCTAACCTAATTTCTGTTCGTTTTTTCCTCAAATCAAGACGACTGCGATGCCAGAAATTTATATAGTATTGTGTTTGTGCTCAATTTGCTACTATTTACTGAATCTTTCCGCACTATTGGACTATGAAAATTAAGTTAGATATTTGTTAAATAATAGTTGATATGTGTTAAAGCCCCCAAAATAGTCGGACGAGATTACACTTAAAAATTAGTAATTTATGTCCATGAAAAGAAGGTTTAGTAAAGAAGAAAAAGTAAAGATTTTAAAAGAGTCAGAGACAAAAGGTGTTCAGGTAACTCT
>DASVUU010000076.1:0-5903 GCA_036386935.1 Cytophagaceae bacterium
AAGCCGCTCGTTGACGAGAAGGAATTCAGGCGTATAGGCGAGCGACCAACGCCCTGGCCATGTTTCGTCATTGCCGGACGCGATGCATTCCTAGGTTCGCATTCGAAGCAAATAACTCAAATCGTACAGATCATTACCGAACGAGCACAGCAATTTAAAGCAGACAAATCAAGCCCTTCCCTTATCGCAGAGAAGTTTGATTTAAGATTAGAAGACGCCGTAGAATGGATGAATAGCACCTCATGGGAAAAATACAATCAAATGACTAACGGTCCGATACAGAAAGTAATAGACACATTGTTTGAAATAAAAATTATTTCCCAGAAAAGCCCCCCTGAAAGATTGATTCACGTTTAAACGTCAATCAATCCTCTCAAGACGATTGACTTCTAGATCTATAAGATGCATAACAATTATTTTTTTATAAATAAACTCTCCTCCGAAATAAAAACTCTATTAGTCAATGCTGAGTTAGTAGAGTGCTTTAGTCAAAATAAGGATGAGCTTATCCTATCCTTTATTCGAGAGAACAATGAGGAATTTTACATTCAGGCACACCTTGCCCAGGACTTTTCTAGCCTCCATTTTCCAAAGGATTTCAACAGGGCCAAACGAAATTCGGTAAACCTTTTCGAAGAAATAATAGGAAGAATAATAACGGATATACGGCAGATAGCCAATGAACGAGCTTTTGTGGTCACTTTCACGAAAGGCTTCAGCCTATATTTCAAACTATTTGGAAATTATTCCAACATAGTTCTCTACAATAAAGACAATGTTGCAATTAGATTATTTAAAAAAAATCTACAGCAAGACGCTGGTTTGATCTTAAACCCTCCGAAAGTAATAGATTATTCCTTTGAAAACTTCAAGGATAACGACGCGGATCTAAAAAAAACAATCCCTACACTAGGACCTTTGCCACAGAAATTTCTGTCAGAGAAAGATTACGAAACCCATTCTTTTGAAGAAAAGTATTCCTTGCTGAAAGCCTTACTGGAAGAGATCAATAAAGGAGTATTTTACATTTCAAAAATAGAGGAGAAAGCCTACCTTATTTTATTCAGATATGGAACAATATTAGAGGAGCATACCTCAGCAATAGCAGCGGCTAGGGCTTTTTACCATGCCCATTATAGAATAAACTTCATTGGCGGGATAAGGAAGCAAATTGAGAACGCGATCAATGAAAGAATAAAATCTACAAAAAGCTATATAGCAAACGCGTCAAAAAAATTAAATGAACTTCTTTCACAAACGGAACCTGAAAAAGTTGCTGACATTATCATGGCAAACCTCCACCAGATTCCTCCGGGTAAGAAGGAAGTCACCTTATTTAATTTCTATACCAACGACGACATTACGATTAAACTTAAAGAAAACTTATCGCCTCAAAGAAATGCAGAGACCCTCTATAAGAAGGGTAAAAATAGACATGTACAATATCAGCAATTGGAGGCGGCTCTTGCGAGTAAGGATAGGCAAATTGAAGAGTTTAAAGGTGATTTACAGGCATTAAATGATGTAAACTTCTATAAAGACGCTGAACTGCTCTTAAAAAAGTATGTAAATAAAAGTGTCGTAAAAGAGGATGAAGAAAGTCATTTCAAAGTTTTCGTCCATGAGAACTTTAAAATACTGGTAGGGAGAAACGCCCAAAATAATGATGATCTTACCCAGAAGTTCGCGCACAAGAACGATCTGTGGCTTCACGCAAAAGATGTCCAAGGATCCCACGTAGTTATACAGCATCAACCTGGAAAAAATTTCCCAAAACCAGTAATCGAGAAAGCAGCCGCGCTCGCTGCATACTACTCCAAGAGAAAAAACGAAAGTTTCTGTCCCGTGATGTATACTCAGAAGAAATATGTTAGGAAAATAAAAGGAGCACCAAAAGGGGCGGTAAAGGTGGAAAAGGAAACTGTCATCATGGTGACCCCGTCCGAAAAGTAGGGCTATTGATGATGATATTTCTCGCCCTTTAGAATAGAAAACCCTCTGTATAGCTGCTCCACAAAAAATAACCTAACCATTTGGTGAGAAAAGGTCATTTTTGACAAAGCAATTTTTTCATTCTGGCGGTCATACACACTTTGATCAAAGCCAAAAGCTCCCCCAATCACAAATACAACATCATTTGCGGCAATCATCTTCTTTTGTAAAAAAGCTGAAAACTGTAAGGAAGTAAATTCTTTTCCTATCTCATCCAATAATACTAAGTGGTCTTTGTCCGATATTTTAGAAAGTAAAATCCTTCCCTCCTCCTCTTTTAGCCTATCTACCTCGATCTTTCCTTTATTTTTCAAATCTGGAAGCTCAATATAGTCAAGCGAGATGTAGTGTTTTAGCCGCTTTAGATATTTACGGATGCCTTCCAATACATAGTCTTCATCGGTTTTACCTATGCATATAATTCTTATTTTCATTGGAAATACTTTTATTCCTTAATCGACACCAAGTCCATATTAACAAAACCACCTACTCGTAGCACATTCTTGGAAAAGCAAAAGTATAATATAATCAAAAAATAAATGCCATAAATACCGAATATATTTAACGTATTAGACGCAGTCGAAAAATATTTATACTGAGAGATATAACGTATAAATATATCTTACTATAAAACTTATACGCTCTTTTGAAGAGTATATATAAAATCCCTACGGTTAGTTGCTGAAAACTGATACTAACTACTCGGACAAAAAAAATCTTCAGCATAAATGCTGAAGATTTTACCGAAATAAAATAGATAATTATTATAACCTAAATATAGAGAGTACTTAAGTCAAAAATCATTATTTACTTCCGCCCTTCCTGCCAATTTCTGACATGTGCATTTTGTTTTCACTTACTTTTTGACCGCCTTTTCTTCCGGCAATTCTTGCTTCTTCTGGTGTAAACCTGTGTGCTTTACCTTTAGCGTGTGCAGCCTTTCCGCCTTTTGAAGCTATCTCTTTTTGTTTTTCAGCATCCATGGATGCGAATCCTCTCTTTGCAAGGACTTTATTTTCTACTGCTGTTCCTGTTGAATTTGCCATAATGTTTTTATTATAAGTTTTAGAGTATAGACACAACCGTTTAATTATTATAAGGTTTATATTTTTTACATATTTCCTTACTTAAAATGAAACAAACAATAATTAGATAGGTAAATGCGTAAAAATCAGAACATATTCATAATTAATATGCAAATATTGATAGTTTTTATTACATCTAACGGTAAGTTATTAATAACATAAAAAATGTACTTTTACTATAATCAAGTTATAAACCCCAGCTCGTTTATGTGACATGTTGCAATTATCATTAGCTCCTGCGCAGTTTGTCAAAATTTCCTCTCCTACTACCTTACTCTATTTGTTTTACCCTATACTCCTCTGCTAACAAACAAGAAACACTAGTTGCTTCACATACTACATAAATTCTAGGATGGACTTAATATTGGGATAAAAAATTAGAGCAATCGAGCCGTCACAAGATTAAACATCTAGATAACGGCGGATGATTGATAACAAAAGCTCATGTATGCTGTTTACACCTGAAATAGTTGGAATGGCAAAGGTATATTACAAGATTCTCTTTACTTTTTGCTTAGTGTTGTTCCTCACACTTGGAATTTTAAAAGGCTGCAATGATAGTAGCAACTCAGAAGGAATATATCCACCAAAGTATTCGCATTCTGCTCTTTACAATGGCTACGTCAAAGATTCCTTCATCATCCTCGCTCCCTCTAAGCAGTATGTAAAAGGGTCAGTACATAAATTCTTTTTTGGCGAACATTACAGGGATTTATGGGCACTGCCTGTTAAATGCCAAATACTTGATATCAGTCACGAAAAAGGGGGAGTTTCTATTCTAAAAAAAGGTGGAAACATGCAGACACTAAGCCTAAGATTGGAGACGCCTCTAAAGAAGCGATATGTCATCCGTTCTATCGATAAAGACCAATCAAAAGCATTGCCCGAAAAGCTTAAAAACACCTTTGTAAAAAATGTTTTTCGCGATCAAACTTCGGCTTTAAACCCTTTCGGGGCATTAATCATTCCTACCCTCGCTCAAGCTGCAGGCATTTTGCATACTAATCCAGAGTTATTTATAGTACCCTACGATTCTGCTTTTAAAGAGTACAAAGATGAGTTTTCCGGAGCTATGGTGATTATGGAAGAGTTTCCCGATGAGTCATGGGTTGGCACACCTACGTTTTGGAACGCGGATGAAATTGTCGAATCCGAAGACTTTATTAAAGACAGGTTTAAATCTACCCATGCTAGGGCAGACGTGAGGTTATATGCCCGCAGTAGGCTTTTTGATGCATGGATAAACGATTGGGACCGACATAGCGGACAATGGAAATGGGCAGTCTACCATTCTGGGTCAAATAAGGTTTACAAACCTATTCCTCGAGACCGAGACATGTCCTTCTATAAGTTTGACGATGGCTTGCTAAATAAAATAGCCCTCCTCATCAATGATAAATTCCAAAGCTTTAATAGCAAATTCGACAACGCTGGGGGTCTATTGAAAAATGCCTGGTATTTTGACGGTCTTTTGCTTCCTCAGCTGACCTTAAAAGATTGGACTGGAATAGCTGATAGCCTCGCCAGATCGCTAGATGACAAAGTTATAGATGAGGCATGCAAGAACATGCCTAGGGAGGCTTATAGCCTGGTAGGGAAAAGTATATCTGAAAAGTTGATTTCACGCAGGTCACAATTGAAGGACTTGGCAGAAAAGTATTATAAGATATTAAATGAGAAAGTTTCAATAGTAGGCACAGACAATCCCGAACGATTCGAGATTACACGGAACGACAACAATGTTCACGTAAAAATGACGAGTTTCGGTGAATTGATCTATGACAAGGAATTCGACCTTAAAACTACCTCAGAGATCTCCATCTTTTCTTTGAAAGGAAATGACACGATTGTCGTTGAAGGTAACGTAAAGAAATCTGCGACACTCAATATATATTCTGGCGAAGGAGTAGATTTTGTCGAGGAGAATTCTGAAGTAGAAGCCTGGGGAAGATCTACATTGATCTTCGATACACCGCAGAACAATAACATCAAGTTTGGAAAAGAAGGGAAAGACGAAACCTCTATAGACGCCATCCTTGATTATGATCGAGTTGGAGTTAGAAAGAAGGAATAATTTGACTAATCTTATTGATCCTCTAACAATCGGTATCGTACGAAACTTAGACCATTTACTACGACAGTTGTAGAAGTGCTGGCCGAACCTAAAATGATTTAATTAATCAACATCCGGTAGTGATTCCAATCGTTGCTTCACAATCAGATATCCAACGTAGCCCAGGCCAACTCCGAATAAAAAGAGTAAAAATACATTCAATCCAAAAAATTGAAAAACGAGCATTTCACCAATCATATCTCCAATGAGCCATGCGAGAATGGCTTGCATTTTCCATCTGGATGGTATCTCTCCTTTTGACTCAGCAATTTTACCAAGTTGCTTTGTTAAAAAATAAAGTGCAATAATACTAACCACCATTGAGCAATCTAATTTTGTCTTCCTCAATAGCAATCTTTTGGTCTTTATATAAACTACCCAAGGCTCTTTTAAAATTCTTTTTACTTAAATGGAAAAAATTTTTGATGTCTTCAGGATCACTTTTGTCAGAAAATCTTAGTTCGCCATCATTTTCTTTAAGCTTGGAAAGAATTATCTCTTTACTATCATTAATTTCGTCAAGAATTGGCTTGTTCAAAATCAAATCAACCTTGCCATCCTCTCTGACTTTCCTCACAAAGCCCTTTATAGTATCGCCGACCTGCAGAGGTCTAAATACTTCGTTTTTATAAAGCATGCCTTTGTACTTACTATCTATAATGCACATGTAACCGAGATCGGTTACCTCGTAAACTAGTAGATCAACCTGCTGC
>DASVUU010000077.1:0-2891 GCA_036386935.1 Cytophagaceae bacterium
AGTGAAGTAGATTTGTAAATTTTTGACCGCCGCTATATAACCTATTGGAACGTCTGCATCTGCCTGCTTACATAGATACCCTATTCTTGCGGCCGCAGTTTGAGCTATATTTTCTACCAAACCCGGCTCACCGAAAAACCCGTCTTTGCAAAAGATATTCTCTTCACTGATATAAAGGTTTGTTTCAGTATAGTCCTCGTTGCAAGCTACCAAAGAGTCTATCATTACGATGGGCGGCCGTTGAGGTATTATTTCAGTGATGTTTTCCTTATTTATCAAATAATTAGTTGAAGTGGTCATGCGAGTGAGATGTTAACGTGGTATCAGGATTTGCTCTCCCAGAAGTCATAATAATTAAACCATTGCTCTGGATATTTTAATAACCGTTGCTCTAGGGCATTGGTATATTCTTCTACCATCGTGCTTATATCCTGGGTATTTACCTTTGGAGGAGAAGCGTAGAAATGATAATGACTATCTGTTTCTTTTAGAGCAAAAACATAGGAGTATGGGACTTCGAATCTTGTGGCAAGGTGGAAAGGGCCGGAGGGAAATCGTGCTGCTTTACCAAAAAGGCTGCCAAGGTGCGTCTTGCTCCCTTTTACGAAACGGTCCCCATGTATGCCAATCAGTTCATTATTTTTTAACGCCTTACTTATCTCAATGATGTGCGACAAATCATCCTTTATTACAATGATTTTGACGTTGGAACTGTTGTTGATTATTTTAGATATATACTTTTTTATCTTTTGGTGTTCAGCATCAAACATGACAATGTTAATTTTAGCATTCAACCTTTTTAGAAAATTTCCTGCAATTTCCCAATTGCCAATATGTGCGCTTATCAAAATCCCCCCTTTGCCATTCTTTACTATTTCGGCTAAATATTCTTCACCATCAAATTCGAAAGTTATTTTATTTTTGAAATTGCCAAGTATGGCGACCTTATCAAGAAGGGTTTGGCCAAAAATGTAATAGTTTGTAAATAATTTCCGAAGTGACTTGAATCTGTTGTATTTGAGAATTTTATTGAAAAAGTAAAATATGTGTTTGGATTCCCTAGAAAAGAATACGTAATAGGCAGAAACAAACCTCAAAATAAAATAGGCAAAATTGAGCCCGAACGTTTGAAGGAAAAAAATAAAAATCTTATGTCCTGTAACGCCTCCACGAGTTTTGCCACTCCATGTAGACATTTAATTATCTGTGTTTAGTTTAGTCGAAATGTAATTATAAAAATCCTGAAAGGTTTTGATGTTCGTGAAATCTTCTGCTTTCACTTTAAATCCAAAATTTGATTCTATTATCACTACAAGATCTACATAGTCCAAGCTGTCTAGGTCAAGAGTCTCCTTCAGGTTTGCTAAAGGTACAATTTTGTCTTCATCAATTTCGAATTCGTCGGCAAGAAAGGATTTCGTGGTTGTGATAATTTCTTCTAATTGCATTGTCAATGATTATTTGTACTTTTTTACTATTAAAGAGGCATTTGTTCCTCCAAAACCAAATGAGTTAGATAAAAACATATCTATATTTTTATCAACAGTCTTCGTTGTTATATTAAGTTTAGCGGAGTCTTCATCCGGAGTCTCAAGATTTATATTTGGGGCCACAAACGAATTATTCATCATTTGTAATGAATAAACAATTTCGCTAGCCCCGGACATCCAACATTCGTGTCCTGTCATTGATTTTGTGGAACTCACGAGTGGTTTTGAAGCTCCGAAAACCTCATTTATTGCTTTTGCCTCGTTCATATCTCCAATAGGAGTAGAAGTAGCGTGAGCATTTATATAATCTATTTCTTTTGCGTCTACACTTGCGTCCTTCAAAGACATTTCTAACGCCCTAACAGGCCCTTCAACGGTCGGTTGAGAAATATGAGCACCGTTAGATGAAAATCCATATCCGACGATTTCTCCAAGTATATTTGCCCCGCGTTTTTTGGCGGATTCATAGCTTTCCAATATCACTGTAGCAGCGCCACCGCTTGGAACTAGTCCATCTCTTTGTGAGTCGAATGGTCTGGAAGCTTTCTGAGGTTCTGACTCTCTAATTGAGAATGCACTTAGCGCATCGAAACTTCCCATCGAGTGGTAATTTACCTCTTGAGCACCTCCGCAGATTATTGTGTCTTGTAAGCCATGCTTAATAAGAAAATAGCCCATCCCAATAGAATGCGAACCACTTGCACATGCTGCGCTCACGGTGAAATTTATTCCTTTCAACTTAAATATGGTAGAAAGATTCATTGTCACGGTAGAATTCATGGATTGAAATACTGATCCTGATCCTAATAACATGGTATCTTTTTTATCTCTTAGTGTATCTGTAGCTTCAATTACTGGTTTGGCAGAACTATCGTTGCCAAATAATATCCCTACTATCTGGTTTTCTAGGTACTCTTCATCTATTCGCGCTGTTTTCAATGCTTCCAGGGTCGAAAGATAAGCATATTCTCCTTGCTCTGCCATTCCCAATCGAAGTCGGCGATGTAATAATCCCTTTAATTCCGGCTTTTCTATGACAGCGGTCAGCCCTGATCGAAACCCAATATCTTTCCTGTGTTGATCAATGCCAATGCCTGATTTACCTTGATATAGCGAGTCTCGCACCTCGTCCAGGTTTTTGCCAATGCAAGAATAAATTCCAACACCTGTAATGACTACCCTATGCATGTTAATGTAATAAAATGTTAAAAGATGAAAATAAAGGAGACGAATAACTACCTTATTGCTGGACCCTCATTCAAAATGCGTGCTAAACTATTTAGGTGCCCATTCCCCCATTTACAGAAAGGACCTCGCCGGTAATGTAAGAGGCTTTGTCGGATGCAAGAAATCCTACCGCTTCTGCTACCTCCTCGGGAAGCCCGAACCTGTTGATAGGAA
>DASVUU010000078.1:0-6893 GCA_036386935.1 Cytophagaceae bacterium
TCAAGCTCTCTTCTGAGGTAAAAAGTGCAAACGAAGCAAGGGCTTTCCAAAAAATAATGAATTTCACGGACTTCCAGCGTATATTTCCTGACGATGAATCTTGTTTCAAATATCTAGCACAGCTAAAATGGAAGCCAAATGAAATTATAAGGTGCAGAAAATGTGGATACGAGAAACATTCGGTTTTGCCAAACCTCTCGATACGATGTGGGAAATGCAGTTATATTGAATCAGTTACCTATGGTACATTATTTCAAAAATTAAAATTCTCTATCCTTAAAGCTTTCTATATTGCCTATTTAACTAGCACTTCCCAAAACACCGCTGACACTACAATTGCAGAGTTAGCAAAGGAAATCGATTTAAGACCCGCCACACTTTGGACCTTCAAACAAAAAGTTTTAGCCTTAATGGAGGCAAATAAAACTAGGAAAAAACACAAAGATGGCTGGACTCACTTAATCGAATATTCAATTACAAGATGACAGGGATAAGCCAAAGCTCAAGAAGATTTATATTATAATCTCTTAAGACAATAGGAAAGCAACTAATGGTTCATTGATAATTGCCAATAGTAAGTGGTTATATTTTCAGAGTAATACGATAGAGGGATGACTGACTTTTTTTTAAAAAGCAAAAAATGAATCGATTTATAAAAAACAACTAAAGTAACGCCAATCACCAAAGATGTCCTACAACAACTTACTAGTTACGCTTCTAACTAGCCTAATATTTACAAGCAAGTCTATTGCGCAAATTCAGATAAAAATTTATCCAGACTCAACTGTCAACCAAATGGCGGCCGGTTTCGGATGTAACACTTATGCAATGTTAGACTCTGTCCCGGTTGTATATGACGCCCAGCATAACTACCGGTCTTGGGGCGGAAGCGCCTGGGGGGCAATGCCGGAGGCAACAGACCAAAAAGCGTGGGCCAAGATATTCACTTACATGGATTGGCTTGGGATAGATTATACTAGATTAAATCTAGAACATCGAATGTTCCAACCTGAAAAAGGTAAACTTTCATTTGACAATAGGGAAATGCAGGTATTGTACAAGCAATTAGATTACTTTGAAAAAAAAGGTGTTATTGTTCAGTTACAAGAGATGTACCCGAATGCGAAATGGCTTGCTCATAAAGAACTGCAATCTACCTCGGTAGGCATCATAAAGAGCGGTCCTGCAGACCTTGAGGCTTGGTCCGATGGAATTGTGGCCTTACTAAGGCATCTCACTCAAGTAAAGCGGTACACATGCATAAAATATTTCGGGATTGCAAACGAACCACACCACAGTTGGTCTTGGTGGAAGGCACCAGACGGTCAGACTTCGCAGTCAATTATACCTGCACTTGATCTTTTAAAAAAGAAGCTGGTCAAGGCTAAGCTGAACATTCCGCTGACGGGGCCGGAGGAAATGTTTTATCATTGGGAAGTAAAAGCAAGTCAAAGAAATTATTCATCCTATGTAGACGCATTTACTTATCACGAGTACATGACTATCCTCGACTGGTGGGATAGTAATAACGGTAAGGATTGGTATCCGACTCTAAAGTCTTTTTCAGAACCTGTGAAAACGGCAGTTGGAATAGCTCATAGTCAAAAAAAGCCTTTCTTCTTTTCCGAACATGGTACCATGCACTTTGGACTGAATAAGGATGATAGAGGTCCATCCAAGTTTGATGCTGTATTTAAAGATGTAGAATTTGGAATGCGATATTCCAACCTAGGAGTTGACGGCTTCTCAAGATGGAGCTTGCTAAACCGCGGAAATCTGGATGGACAGTGGGGATTTATTGAAACATTTGACAGATCAACACTCAAAATGTTAGACCCTGAAAAATATACTCCAAAAGAAAACACCTTTTACGGCTATGGATTGCTTACACGATTTACCTACAAGAATTCATATGTAGTAAAAAGTACAATCCAAACGTCTGGCAACGACTCAATCTCGCACCTTTTCACGACAACCTTTTTAAGTCCTTCAAAAAGGGATGCTTCTATTTATATCATTAATGACAAGCAATTGAATTCAACCGTAGATATAAATTTAGATATGAATACCTTAAAATATAAAACTTGGTATAAGTACGAATTTACAATTGATGATAGAAATAAAACTGATGTGAAAATTTCGCCAAAAGAGGAATTGCAGTCTAAAAAGTTAAGTACCGTAATAAAGGGAATGACAATAACCGTTTACAGCACTCTAAAGCTTAACCATGACGATGCAGGGTTGGTAACAGAAATGGCCACCAAATAGACGACTGGGAGGTAAAATAACAAAGAGGGGCATCGTTACACGCCCCTCTTTATATATGAAAATTTTAATTGACTTTTACAGCGCTATCTTTAGCTGTCACCATGATATCAGTCTTTAGAAACTACAACTTTTTTCACTTGGTTGCCAATTTTTAAATAATAGATCCCGTTAGGTAAAGACTGTAAATCAATCTGCGACTCTCGATTGTTGATTTTGTATGAAGAGATGAACTTCATTTGAGGGTCATACAATTCTACCGTCCCTATTTCAGAATCTACCATTTGAATTGTTAATCTGTCATTTGCAGGGTTCGGATATATTTCAAAATGATCTGTCTTGCTTACAGTACCTTCCGTCGCAGTAACAACTGGCGTCGAATTATTTCCAATATAAGTACTAATGCTATTCGGAGGTAGTGTGATAGTAGCCGTAGAATTTATTGAATCTATTTTTTGATAGTCCTGAGTGGCTGAACTAACATAACCTAAAAATTTCTTAGGTGCGCCGGGGGTTGTAAATCTGAGCGAGACAGTTTTCGAGACATTTGGATCAACATTTATTAGAACTACAACAAGTTTCTTTCTATAATTATCTTGAAAGGCCAAAGGCAACACATCTACATCGCTTTCGCAGCTAGCTTGAACACTTATCGCCCCAGGACGGATATGTCTTGAGTAATGTCTGAAGGCGTTAGCCTTTTTAGTAAATACTTGTTTCCCGCCCGAAAGCACAAAAAAACCAGTTGAGTCTTCTGTCTCACTTTCGGCGTTAGTGCCTGACAACCAATTCCAAGCTGAAACTTTTCCAAATTTCAATGCCGCATAAAGCTGGGTGGCCATTTTCATCATACCAGGCACACCAACCCCAAATCCAGAGGTTTCAGTCATCCATAACGGACCGCCTGATTTTCCTGCAAGGGAATTTATAGACGTCCACGCATTCGCTCCTAAAGAACCAGGAGTAACGCCATCCTGGGTGTATTGATGAACTCCCAAAATGTGACTATATTTTTTAGCAACAGGGTGACTGACAACAGCTTTCATAAAAAGACCAAGTCGATTAAGGTCACCAATATCTTCTGGGTATATAATTTTAGTGCTAAGACCTTCTTTGTCAAACCTCTCGTCCACTTTTGCTACAACGCCTGCTAATGCTTTAGATGAATACACGCACGAGCCGTAAGGCTCGGGGAAAGCTGCTTCATTTTGTATGCCCATGGCATAAAACTCCACACCTTCATCTTTCCAGACCCTAGTAGTTGCATATAGCCATTCCGCAAACTCATCTTTCCTGTCTTTTATCTCTTCGGCAGTCCCACCTTTATCAGCTTCTTCCTCGCTGGTAACTAGCCTATTCCAATTTGCATCCAGCCCAAAGGTACATTTAATATACTTCATCCAATGGGGTGGAGATATTACGGACCCATGAAACTTTATTGTGTCACCATTTTTAAGTGCTCTTTCTTTATAAGCTTTTGCAATCGAAATTTGATCTTTGTGGGATATATATTCACCTTCGCAGACATTACTCGAAAGTTTAGTAAGATTATTTTTATACTTCTGCAGGTCTGTATTATTAGCATCATCGTTGTCATTGACCATCTCTAATTTGGCATCAATAAAAGTCCGATGCATACTTATTCCTAATTCATCAATGACTCTTCTTAAATGGTCTTCGTCAAAAAGGACCGGATTAGGATCCCAATATACTTGCCTGCCATATTGAGTACCAAAGCCGTCAATTTTTTGAAATTGAATAGACTTATCTATCGTCACTGCGGCTTGGGCCTGAAGGAAGTGAGGAGCTAATACAACCACTGTACTGAGGGTGAGACTCCTTAAATAGCGTTTCATTATCATAATTTAAAGGGTTTAAAATTGATTATAAGGTGTAAATTTTAAGAGTTTGAGAACCTAAGAAGCTTACCCAAGAATTTCGTTTGGTGAAAATACTATGACAATTCTAAGATTTGTTGGTAAAGTTCCGATAAATAAGGCAAAATACAATGAAGCATTTTACAGAGAGCTAGCTGCTTGCAGTGGTATTTTACACTTTACTACCAAGTCGAATTAGAGTATTCTTTGTTGAAGAGTGCTAATGAGCATAATAGGTAATATAAACTACATACAGGTATTTTTATCTACCAACAAAAAAAATTCTAACGAAAAGGAAAGCTTATGAATTCCTATATGGGCGATAGCTTCAGTCGTCCGCTATTTCCGGGGATAATTAAGAGAGTATTCTATTATATGAATCCAATTTGCGCTAGGGGTTTTGTTCAAATTCATTTGACTAATAATAGACTCTACCTTTTGCTTAAAATTCCAAAAGGTGGCTGGCCTCAAATCAATTTCTTTGGCGCCTTTCTCGTTGGATGTTGCTGAACTAACAAAGCTTGTTTGATATACGATAAAGAACGCCTTTACTAAGGGGAATTTTATGTTATGAAAAATAGAGTGGGCCGTAGCTGATTCTATAGAAGTACATTTGCTGCATTTGCGCGCATAATTCTCTATCAAAGTAAATTTTTGGTATCCGCATTTTCTACACTTGAAAGGGCGATTGTCGGACCATTTTATCTCCGATAAAATTTTGTAGCAAAAAAGGTCATTTGGATAGAACTCAACGAACTGCTCAAAGCTCATTTTCTTTTGCAATAATCTGGCTTCCGACTCCCCTTTCAATTCTGATTCGAGCTTCAAATTGTTCTTTGCAAGGAGCTCATTCATCAGTTGCATTTCATGAGTTTGCTTATACAGCTGTGCTGTCCGTTGAGAGACCATGGAGTCTAGTTGAGTATTGAGCTTCTCTTTCAAGCTTTCATTTTCCTTTAACTGTGCGATTGATAAATTCAAATTGGCGATCCTCTCCTTCTTTATCAACCTATACCTATCAGAGAGGGCAAAGGAAAAAATGACGATGTCGAAGAGTGCACAAATAAAGCCTAGCATCTCATTTTGAGGAAAGTCCAATCCATGGTACAAGTACGCAAACGTTAGAATAGTAAAACCTAGAATAAAAATTCTGGCTGACGTGCTGCCTGCGAAATACCTCTTTATACCAACTACGAGACATACAACGACTAGTAGCGCATCAATCAAGGGGCTTCTTATTAAATTTCTAAAAATTTCGATTGGAATTAGGCCATATAAAAGTAAAATAACCACTTTAAAAAATGCCAAACAGAGCAGAAGACGGTCTAATCTTGGCTCGTTAATATTAGTTTCAAAAAACGCTCGTGTATAAAAGATAAGAAATACCGAAGAAAGGGAATATGGTATCGAATAGGATAAATAATTGAGGTTTGTTAAGGGAAGAATATCGTTGAAAATACCAAGTGCCACTAGGCCATACCAAAGAAAACTGAATGCATAGAGAGAGTAGTATAGGTATAGCCACTCCTTATTGAACAAAAAGATAATGAGGTTGTAAAATATTACGATGAAAAATGCCCCCATAAAAAAAAGACCAAACCAACTTTCTGTGATATCTGCGAGAAGGCTACTTTTGAGATCGATAAACGAAACCGAGATCCCGGTATTAATTTCTGTCTTGCATTTTAGATAAAGTGTGGATCTAGCAGCTCCATTAGGTATTGCAAACAACCTTCGTTTGGTAGGGAAATCCCTCACATAATAAGGGTTATTCACCCCGCCATAATGTGGTTCAAATTTTAAGTTTTTATCCGGAATATACAAGATCATCTCGGATGCACGTCCGCCCGCAACGTAAAGAACCGAGTCTCTGCCAAGCTCTTCTGTAATCTGAAATTTTCCCCAGTAAGTAATCTTGTGATTGGCTAATAAATACCCCTGAGATACCTTTAAAAATTTTGAGTCGGGAATTTTTAAGATATCCATCAACCCTAGTCTGTTAGTAGAATCAGGGTAATACATCAACGCGCTGACCTTTGGTTTTGAACTGGCTAACGTTTGCACTAAAGAAAATAGGACTACAAATAAATATTTACACATAGCTATTTATGCCAACAGCAATCAAGACGAGATGATGGTAAAGAAAATTGAATTTTCGTCAAATGATATTTTCAATTTGGACAAAGTAAAAATTTTCAAGTGAAATTGAAAGAAGTGCAAAATAGGCAGCTTGAAAATGTTAGTGTCTTCCGCTGCGAAAAAATCAGCGGAGAGGGCGGGATTCGAACCCGCGATACCCTTTTGAGGTATACACGCTTTCCAGGCGTGCTCCTTCAGCCACTCGGACACCTCTCCAATAATATTTATATTCTTAAGGGAATATTTAAAAAGTATGCAAAGAAATCAATAAAATGCTGGTAAAGCAAATCGATTCTCAGGATTTGGGCGTTATAAATTACAAACTCCTATCCCTTAAACCTTTAATCCATTTCTCCTCGGATTGGCCTTGCCAAAGTACTTTCCCATAAGGCCCTCTCATAATTCGCCAAAACATACATTAGCTTAGTCACTGCTGCTTCGGTTGTAATATTGCTACCACTTACCACTCCCATCTCCTGCAATCTTCTACTGTTTTCATATTTTCCTTGGATGACCTTACCTCCAAGGCATTGTGAAACGTTAAAAATAATTTTACCGTTTTGAATCGCCTTTTCAAAAGACTTTAGAAATTCTGGATTATCCGGCGCATTG
>DASVUU010000079.1:0-1961 GCA_036386935.1 Cytophagaceae bacterium
CCTTTTTCTCTTGCAGTCCACCGTTGTCAACTTCGTCAAGAAAGAGCTTTTTGTGCAATAGGGTAGATTCGATTATCGCTCGGGAATGTCCAGGACCTCCTGCGTTAGCAGACATTCCAAAATATGACTGTGGCGCACTTAGGTAATCTATATATGGACTATTAAGTATTCGTTCGATAAATAGATGTCCTCCGCTCGCCTGCCTGCTAAATGTCATATGCAAATAGCCATAGAAAACCCCTACGATCAATGGCCGCGGCCAACTGTCTTTCACAATTTTGCAATAGTATTCTATATTATCTGCAACTGTTTCTTGTTGACAGGTGAAATAATCAATCTGCCTTCGTTCTTTTTGGGGATCCCTAAATATACCGTTTGAAGTAAATAATCTTTCAGTTGTATCTGGTACCGTAGCATTTGAAAGAGTAAATTTTTCCGTTTTCCATGCTTTTTGAAGATTACCATCGGTTTTATATTTGTTTTTCAGCCAACTGCGAAAATGGTTCACCATGGCAGGACCGGTATCTGCGTCATGATTAGGGTAACCCCAATAATGCCACTCTCCATATACTCCCCCTGAGACATGGATACCAATAACAGATTGACCTTCGGGCGAAGCAGACATTCTCTTACAAAATTCAACTAACTTTACGCCTGCAATTTTTCTGTATTTTTCAGACGCAAGGCTAGCTCGTCTAGGTCTTTCTGTGTCTCCATCTTCGTTATTGAATGGAGGTCCATAGGGTCTTGTATCCAAGGGGCCGTCTGCATATTGAGTAAGTTCTTCGGGATTCTCATCATTCCACCAAAAGGGTGCATTGACATGGACTCTTACCACCACATTAGCATCTGGACATGCAGCTAAAACGCCTCTCACTTGCTTCTGTGCCTTTCCGATGTCAAGTTGATCTTGGTCTTTGTACCATATATCTTCAAAATAAAGGTCCACTTGAAATAGTCTTACCCCAAGGTCACCAAAGTTTTTCAGATTTCTTTTAGGGTTCTCTTCCCAAGACCACCGGCCGCTATAGACATGCGTAAGAGAATAAAAAATAGGCGCCATAGCTTTCTCATTCACGAAAATGGTAGGTTTTCCTTTATATATTTCAACCTTGGCCACCTTGGGAGTCGAAGCTTGTGCTTTCAATTCTGCCGGTATGGAGGTAAGGCAAAAGCTTAACATTAATAATAAATATGTCTTCATTGATGATCAGAAATTAGTAAAAAGCTAAGAGGATGTAGAGTTAGGCCAAGCGAAACAAAATAGGTGATTTTGATATATTATTAACCGTTGTTAAATTGATAATTGCCGTCAATAGAAGGAGCTTTAAAATACCTTCACTTCCTGACCATTTTTATTTATCTCAAGCACTCCTCCGCTTTTAGTAGGGGTCCAACGCCAGGTATTTGTAGTGAGATTCTTGCTTTCCGGAATTGGTTTCGAATCTAAAGTGATCTTGGTTGGTTTTTTTGACATACGAATCCTCTCAACGGTGCGATCTTGAAAGGTTCTATAATAGATCTGAAGGGTTGACAGCTCGTCGTCACCGATATAATACATTAGCTGCTTACGAAGATCTGGCGCATATTCTACTTGCGCGACAATATCTGTACTCGATAATATATGATTTTCAGGTTTGCTTAGCTCTGGAAAGGTAGCCATTGCCCTTAAATAATGCCTTATATAATCTCCATAACCGTCAGTGAGCCATATTTCGTCTTTTGGGTAACAATTTTTGCCATCATTGTCAACCATATAGGTGGCCCAATTGAGTTTTCTTATAGCAGCATCTTTCAGAGTAGTATCTTTGGAATGGTAGGCATACTGAAGCTCTGCACAACCTTGCCGAGATGTATGACTGTTGCCTGGCGTTTGGTAAGCGGTCTGCTCATTGATCGCCAATACGCCATAGTTATCCCATTGCTTATTTCCTAACTTTTCATAAACCCAGCTGAAAATC